>DZDC01000264.1 GCA_022736595.1 Draconibacterium orientale
AGCCCTCCTGACTTCGACAATGCGCCACCCTAAAAATTTTCCCAAAAATTTTCATCAAATAAGTGTGCGATGGATTTGTGTCGTTGAGTCAGAAGCATCGTTTTGGTCATTGTATTTCCACTTTTTGGTAGGTTGATTTTTATTGTTGTTATAGTTTTTGCTATGTCTAGAACCTTATCAACACTCAAGTTTATACGACTGATTTTCAGTATTCTTTCAAGTTCCTTGTAAACTTTGTATGCCACAAAACAGATACAAACATGGGCTTCGATTCTTTTTGGAGTAAAATGGAACATGGGTCTCATTTGCAGAGTACCTTTTGTAATCCTGAACGCGCGTTCGACCGACCACAATCCGCTGTATTGCTCGTATACTTCTTGGGCTGGCAGTTTTGTATTGGTCAGATATCCTTTGAGTCCATCCCATTTTTCATCCTGTTCGATCTTTTCCTTATTGATGGATACTTTAACATTGTCCGATATTTCTAAAAACTTATTGTAGCCCCGTTTGTTGATGTTTTCTTTGGTAATATTTCCGCTGTGATAGGCTTTTTTGAGTCGCTTTATGCCTTTTTCCCTATTGTATTTGTCTTTTTTTGCCCTGTTGGCAGAATAGCCCACAATTAGCCTTGTAGACCCTTTTCGTGTTTCATAAAATTCCCCCTCATGCTTGTTCAAAGACAAAACCCATGTTTTGATTTCGTTACTCTCGTTTTTTATCCTTGCACCGATAATGTATTTGTAATTGCCTGATTCGAGCAATGTGATGTTGCGTTGGTTCATCAGCCCTGAATCGGCTACAACAATAAAATCTTTCAGATTAAAACGTTGAACAAAGTCATCCACCACAGGAAGCATCGTACGACCTTCATATTGAGAGCCATTGAAAACTGAATAGGACAGCGGGTAGCCGTCTTTGCTGACTAACAGTCCCAAAACAACTTGTGGTTGGCTGTGCTTTCCATCCTTTGAAAAGCCATTTTCACGGAGCTCATCGCCGTAATCTGCTTCAAAATATAGGGTGGTCACATCATAAAACAGCAGCCCTATTTTGCCACCCAGTATTCGCATAGTATGCTCAACGCTGATTTGCTGAATCTTTTCCTGCTGTGTGTTGTAAAGCTTGTCGAGGTATCGGTAGATTTGGTGTAGCTGAGCATCTTCGTCAAAATGCGATTTAAGGTACTCGACCGTTGATAATTTGCTCATCGGCTGGCTTAGGCGTGCAATGACCAGCTGACGGAAAATAGTATCTTCAATCTGATTAAACCCTGTCAGTTTGAACACATTGTTCAATATCAATTGTACGCCATTGAGTAGAATGTTATCAACACTGGAAAGTAGGTAGTCTATAACCTGCTTTTCTTCAAGGGTTTTGTCATGTATCTCAAAGATATCTTGTTCTCCCAAATAGCTTGAAATCCATTTTTTACCTTG
>DZDC01000265.1 GCA_022736595.1 Draconibacterium orientale
ATTGCAGTTTAAACATAAAGTTTTATATTTGCATCAAAGTAAGCAAGAAAAAAACAACAACCTTGTGGAACTTGACAAGTAATTTTACATATCACACATCTATGAAAAAAACAGCATTAGCACTCTTTGCAGTATTATTGATACATGCTAATTTTGCTGCAACTTTACAACTTGTTTCGCCTAACGGAGGAGAGAGCTGGGAGGTTGGCAAAAGCACAGTAATTAGTTGGGAGAGCATAGGAAATGACAGCCTGACAGTTCAATATACTGCCGATGATGGTTTAAACTGGAACACCTTGAAAAAGGTGCCTGCTTCCGACTCGAAATATACATGGTTGGTGCCAAACACCGTAAGTGGTTTGTGCAAAGTTCGATTATTAAGTTCTGAAACAACAGTATCTTCCGACAGCGTTTTCAATATTATTCCGAACGAAGGTAAAACTTTTCGAATTGTGGTGCTTGGTTCTTCTACTGCTGCGGGTACAGGTCCAACTACGGTTGATAGTGCTTGGGTGTGGCGATACAGAGCGTATTTAGCAAAATTAGACACGCGTTACGATGTTCGGAATTTGGCAATGGGTGGATATACAACCTATCGTATTTTGCCCACAGGATCCGCAACAGTCTCCAATCAACCCATTGACGTTAATCGGAATATCACTAAAGCGATCACTTTGAACCCAAACGGGATAATTATTAACATGCCGTCGAACGATGCAAATAATGGCTTCTCTGTTGAAGTACAGATTGCTAATTATCGTAAAATTCTTGAAGATGCAGGTATTGCCAATGTTCCAGTGTGGATTACAACTCCTCAGCCTAAATATTTTTCAGATAGTAATAAATTGAGAATTCAGCTTAATATGCTTGCTCAAACTCCGTTGGAGTTTGGCAATGATTCTGTTCTGGATTTTTGGACGGGCTTTGCCGTACAAGGAGGAAATGGAATTGTGTCGCAATACAATGTGGATGGTACTCATTTAAATAACGCTGCACATAAAATTTTATTTGAAAGAGTGGTGGCGAAAAATATACATACTCAAATTAAAAATAAAACGATAAATGGAGTTGCATATTTCAAAAACAACACTAGTAGTTTTAAAATATTCCCTAATGGAGGAAACAATAGCTTTTGCGTAAATTTCAGTTTAACCGAGCCAGAAGATGTGACCTTGTCTCTTTATAACTTCAATGGTCAAAAAGTGTCCGAACTTATGAATGAGAAAATCAACCACGGAAATTATACTATTGATTTTAACGGGCGGAATTTTGGGAATGGAGTGTTTATATGCGTACTTGTAACGCCTAAAGGTTGTGCAACACAGAAATTGATTCTGCATTAATTTCTGACACACATTCTTTTTGTTTGTGGCTCTACTCCGAATTGTGTGGGTACAAATCTATCCCACCATAGAAAAAGAGTAAAGCACTTCT
>DZDC01000266.1 GCA_022736595.1 Draconibacterium orientale
ACAACTATTGACAGTTCATCACAGACAATGTGGCTCTTGAGTGAGTTTGACAGCATGTTGAGCATATCTGAGCCAGAACCTTATGTTGGGAATGGTAAAGTTTGGGTTTATTACTCTGCCGTTGACATCGACACAACAAAACCTTACCTAAAAAGGCAATTTCAATTAAGACGCTGTGAAACGCCCATGAACCAGATAACTGGATTAAACGAAAATGAATTTGAGGAAACCATTACCAGCATTTACCCTAATCCTACAAACGGTTTGATTGAGATAAAAACTGCCGAAAACATAAACCCTCATATTGAAGTTTTTAGTTCGCTTGGTCAAAAAGTATTGGATAAAGCCAATACAAGCATCATTGATATAAGCCATAAAGAAGATGGCATTTATTTAATTGTAATTCGTGAAGGAAATAATTATAAAACCTTCAAAGTAATAAAACAGTAAGTTATGAAAAGTACATTTATTTTTCTATTGGTTCATTTTTTTGTATTTTCAATAAATGCACAAACTAATTTTATAGATTCTTTGCAGCATCAAGGATTTTGGAGAACATACAAAATTCATGTTCCTCAATCCTATTCCTCAACTACACCATATCCACTTGTAATTGTTCTGCATGGTGGAGGACATACTGCGGATACTATTGAATACATGACCAATTTTAATGAAGAAGCCGATAGTTCAAATTTTCTGGTTGTCTATCCCAACGGAAGAAAATTTGCCGTACAAACATGGAACGCAGGAACATGCTGCGGAAATTCTGTAACATTTAATGTTGACGATGTTGGTTTCATTGTTAAAATGATTGATTCACTAAAGGCAAATTACAACATTGATACAAACAAGATTTATGTGACGGGTGCATCAAATGGAGGTATGCTTGCTTATAGATTAGCGTGCGAGAAAGCTAATTTATTTGCAGCAGTCGCACCTGTTGCGACAACAATGGTAACTACCTCAGCATGCTCACCATCGCGTGTAGTACCAATACTTCACATTCATTCACTAATTGATGCTAATGTGCCATACATGGGTGGTTATGGAACTGGCTTTGCTGGTGTTTATATGCCTCCTATTGACTCTATAACTTCAGTTTGGGCAGCTAATGATACTTGCATAGGCACGTTAGATACAATATATAATATAGGCGGTGCTGTTGGAAAAAAATGGATGAATTGCAGTACTTGCTCAGAAGTTTTAATTTATACGACAACGGACGGAGGTCATTCATGGCCGGGAGGAAATCAGACAGCAAACGGTGACCCTCCATCCAATCAATTAGATGCCACAGAATTGATATGGGATTTTTTTTCACAGCATAGTTTAAACTGTTCAATTACTAACATTGGAAAAGACATAACACTAAAACAATCAATAATTATTTTTCCCAATCCAACAAATAGTACTTTGCAGATAAGCTCCAAAA
>DZDC01000126.1 GCA_022736595.1 Draconibacterium orientale
CAATACAACCTCAACCTTAGACGGTCTAAATTGAAAATTGTCATGTACTAAAAAAAAATACAAATTAAAAATCCAGAAGTGTTCATGAGAAGAAAATACTACCAAGCCTCTTTGTACTGAGTTACAAATATTTTATCGAGATTGTATTCGCTTTGAACCTCATTTTTAACCTTAACCGCTTCATCAAAAGTGGCAAAATTGCCGAGTGAATATTTGTAAATACCATCTTGAACAATCAAGTAAACCTCTTCAGCATCAGGCACTAACTTATTCAAATCGTCATTGGTAAGTACTTTGTCTGAGGCAATGATTTCAACTCTAAACAAGGCTTTATCTTGATCAGTTTCAATATTTATAATTTGCTTTTGTACTGCTTTTACAGGCTCAGGAGTAACTGCTGCTACTGGATTTCCAAACACCATTTCCACCACTTTGGCCTGGTTAAATCCTGCATCCTTAACTTTATCCATATCTTTTTTAGCCTTTTTCTTGCTTGGATAACTTTCAGAAATATAGAGGAATCCTGGCCCATTAGAAGGAATACAACGAACATCAATGATGCCTTTCAGGGTATCGAATTCAGATACTAATTTGCGAGAGGTTTCGTCTTCATAAAGCTGGACTACCCATACTTTTCCCTTTTCTTCAGGTTGAATCACAGGCAAGAATAAGGTATCTTCTATCTGCGTAAACTGTGGATTTAAGCTATCAGAGGGTGCAGCAGGCTTTTGATTTCCAGCTAAACGATTGATGGGAAGTGGACGACTTCGTTTACCACTCACGTTGATGTTGCGTTGTTTTTCACTCAAGAAAAAGCTAACATTATAATTTTCAAAATCTTGATTGATGACCACCGGAATATTGTTTTGCGTGAAAACATAACGATTTCCCACAGCAGATTCATTGATCGAGATTACAAAATTACCATTGGGAACAAACATCACAAAATTTCCTTCACTTGTGGTCAATGTACTGTATGTTTGACCGTTATCTTGGTTTACAGCAGTAACCCTGATATTACCCAAATTCAATTCTTTAGAATTTCCATACCGATCGCGCTCAAGCAAAATACCTCCACTTAAGCGGGCTCCCCTACTAAGTGGAACGTAAATGGTTCTGTTTTTATCAATGGTTCTATAAAAGGTTTTTCCATCAAACCAACCTCCCATTGAGGCCAGTGGCATGGCCGTAATAATGTATTCGCCCATGGGCACATTGTTGTACTCCACCACACCTTTATCATTGGTAACCAACTCATATTCATCCGCTTCGAGTAAACTACGTACTTCATCTCCAGTTTTTTGTTGGGTCAACGAATCGTTCAACTTCAAACGAATCAACATCTCACCTATACCTCTCTCATTGAGTTCCATAATTCCATTTCCATTCATATCACGAAATGCAATGACGGTAACATCATAGTTTTGACGGAAGGAGGTTGGAACATTGACGTTAAACTTCACACCAGCTCCCATTTCAAAACGTGAAGCAGTGGATGCGGGAACCATTTCTTCCATCGTTCCTCCACCTGGAACCGGATAAGTGCGTACATATTCGCCTTCACCAAATAAGATATATCGACCATATATACTAAATCTAAAGCCACTAACCGCATAATAAAACAATTCGGACCGTAGATTTAACTGTTGACGCGTATTGACAGTTGAAAAGTTGTAGTTCAAATTGAGGTTTAAACGCATCTTATCGTTAAGAAACCAATAATCGTAAAAGGTATTGATATAAATCTTTTGAAGATTCTCCTTGGTTTCGATGTATTGCAATTGTTCAACCTGATAATAGGGACCGTAGTTGTATCTTAAAATAGTTTGAAAATCTTTGTAACGGAATGAACTCCTTAGATTAAGAATAAAAATCTGTTTCAAATCAGGATAAACTGGAAATTCGCTAACGCCAAGGAATAAGGAGTTAAAAAACTTAAATCCTTTTTTACTTTGATAGCGATATTCAAATTGAGTCCCACCTGTGTTGACATCGAGTAAAGTGCTGTGGATGGAAATGTAACTTGGCTGAATGGCAAATCCTGAAACTCCCTTATTTATAGACCATTTTGCAGAAAAGTAATCTTGAAAATTAAAAATATTGTTTCCACTTACCACACCTTGAGTATAAATCACTGGTTTGAATTGAAAATGCGAATAGGCTACCTCATAAGCATTTTTATTGTTTTGACGATAGCGAACTGATGCAGAAGAAAGAAGGGTTCCTTTTCGAGGAGTATAACTTGCACTACCATAATTACCATTCAATTGCACGCCCCATTTACCAAAAGCACCGCTATAGCCAAATTCAGCACCAAATCCCGGAACTTGCTTTTGATCTAAAGGATTGTAAAAATGAAGCTCATTGCTATATCCTCCACCAATCTTAATACTTTGAGTGCGGTTGATACGAAAATTCAAGGCGGTAACCGCTAAATCGCTATTTACTTTTGCTTGGTTATTATCGATATGTTGGTAATAGTTTTCCCAGCGAATCTTGGACAATCGCAATTCATGGAAAAAACCATAACCGCTCATGTAATAGTTTTCGAAAAGCTTAGGGCGTCGAATATAAAGCGCTCCGACGGTATTATTATATAAATTTACTGAAGCTTTAGCTCCTTTTCCCGAAAGCGTACTTCCTGATCTATTGGCCCCAATATCTCCCAACTCCAATGAAAATCTTTTATGAAAATAACCAATATACTGGTAATTACCCATATATGAACTCGGATTGATTTCATTTTTTACAAAATCAGCTTGGAAATAATAATTTAACATACTTTGATTCTCGAAAATCTTGCTACCATATAGGTTCAAAGTAGAATAAGTATTCTCACGAAGAATATCATAGGTATCAAACTCGACCACCATGGGCAAACCCTCGAATCGAGTTTTACGAATAAAGGTGGAGCTTTCAACTTTAATCACATCGATGCTCCCATTCCAACTTCGATTGTTGGACAGCCCTGTTTTTTCATTTAAAACTTGAAGTTTTACCCGATATCTCTTTTGTTGCTCAATTGAGCGTCCATTAGCAGTGGGTCGCATCGATAAGGGAGCCAAGCGAAGGTAATAAGGCAAAATGGTATCTTTACCAGCTTTGAGGTAAACCGAGATAGGTTGATTTAATACCACCTCTCCTTTTTCATCAGTCATCAAAATTCCTTTTTCCGGTTGTACGGCAATGCGCAAAGCCTCGTCTGAGTTTCCTTGATTTGAGATGATAAGATTGAAGTGAACAGAATCTTTAAGTTCTGTAAGATAGAACTTATTATCTTGAGTATAAGCTTGCCAGGCAGATATTTGGTTCACCACCACGTACCATAAAGCATTGCTTAAAACGAAATTTTCAGTAGAAAGAAAAGCATTAACCATATAGCTGGTGTTGCCTTTAATATCATAAGCTGGACGCACTCTCACAGGGTAGTACTGAGTATCTTTAGGTTCCAGTTTGATTTCAATTTCAGATTTACCAAAAAGCTTCCAACCTGCAGGTGGGTTTAACTGCAAAGTAAAGTCGAGGGGCTTATTGGTATTGTTGATGATGTAAATAACGTTTGATGCTAATTCAGTAGCATTGATCATGGAGCGTTCGCTGCTGAAGCCCATTTGCACTCCATTAGAGTTGACATTGTAAGTCCGACCTGGGGTTTGAGCCTTAAGAGCCGGTAAACTCAGTAAAAAAAACAGGATTAATGTGGCTATTCTTTTCATGTTGAATTTATAAATCTTCGATTATTACGAAATCCACACGCAAAGTGTAAAGGCCACTTTGGTAAGTAAAGCCAGGTACAATCTTAAGATCGACCATGAATTTATAGCAATTGGGATTCACCAAATAACTTCCTGCTCCATTTGTACCCACAGTGGGACAAGCAACAGCTAAATCTGAGGCGTTGGTGCCAATGATATAAACAGGTGTAGTAATATCAGTTAGGGAAAAGAATCCAGACATGAGGGAGGTTGAGGAAGCATTTCGAAACTGTAACTTTAGCAAACTTACTGGAGGAGCGATGCCACCCGTTGAATAAGTATTAGTTACGTCCCACATATTGGGAACGGTGGTAGTGGAACCTACATAAAGATCAAACTCACGATCCGTATTGATATTCAAAGTCACAGCATTCATATACACGATTCCACTGAGGTATTCTTGAATGGTATTAAAATCAAAAGTAATGTTGGGAGAAGTTTTTAGCTCAAAGCTCACATTCTGTGCCGCTATCTTCTGAAAGCTAAAGCAAGAAATAAAGATTGATATGGCTAAAAACTTTTTCAACATTACAGTGTTTTGGTTAGTTTATAAATATAAGTACAAAAGAAAGGAGCAGTTTAGAAATTACCCTGCTCCTTTCTTTAAAGCAACTTACTATAAATCTTCAACTAAAGAGTAAACTACTTCTATGTAATAGTAACCAGCTTGTGCATAAGTTTCGTTATTACCATTAGCAGTTAAAAGAACTGTAGAATTTGGGAAAGTGGCAGGAATACCAGGTTTCAAACGCATGTCAATTCTGAATTTGTGAGTAGTTGGGTTGTTAGCAGCAGTACCAGGAATGAATGCAGATCCACCACCTGCAACGGCACCAAACTCACCAGCTAAAAACTGAGTTGCAGCAGTAGGAACACCACCAGCCACTGTAGAGTTTGTTAAACCCAAAAGTGGAGTAAAAGTGTTCATGTTAACTGGAGCAAGTGAAGTAACTGAAGATTGCATCTCCAAAATTTCTGCGGGAAGGTAAGGGTTACCATTGGTTGAATAAGCTTCAACTTGGTTCCAACTGTCGGTACTTGCATACACGAACAAATCCCAAGCCAAGGTAGCATCTACCTCAAGTTGAGTAGCATTGAAACGGGTAATTCCTAAGTTGTACTCTTGAATGGTTTTAAACACAAAGTCAACCTGAGGATTAGTAGTCATCGTAAGATTTAAAATCCCACGGAGGTCCATAGTTACGTAGTTGTACTCTTCATCTGAGAGTTGTGCGTAACTTTTTTGAGCAGTTGTTCCTAATAAAAGAACGAGCGCGAAAACAAATAAAACTTTTTTCATTTTACAAAGTTTAAATTAATAAATAAAAAATTAAGGGTCTTATTAAGTTGTTTTAATAATAAGCAAAGAACGAGTTTTAGAATAGCATTAGGATTATGGGTATTCCTAATATTGCGCTTATTACGGCAAAAAAACTATGGAGGTTACATCCTTTTGAATAAAAAAATAATAATTGTTATATTTTCGTGTTATCGTACTGATTAACTATATTTTATGAGTGTTATCTATTTTATTATTAACTCCATCATAACCATTTTAGGCAAAAAAAACCACAAATTGGGGTCTTATAATTATAAATTTCTAATTCTTAATTTTTACCTTTTTCAATTCATAGAGTATTTTTTTAACATTGATGTCCGATAAAAAGTTTGAGATTCCTCATTGCTCACTCTAGCTTTCGGAATCAGTGAGGAATCTTTTGAAATAAATGTTTTTTTTAGTCGGACAATAAAAAAGGCTCCTGTAGGAGCCTTTTTTATTTTGATTCGATTATTTTACTCGATGCCAAGTTTGTGTGCGGTACACAAAACCGATATAGCCTCTTACATTTAAAATGTTAGGATTTTTTTCATCCAACCAAAGCTTGCAATCGTAAAACTTTCCATTGTTAGGATCCAAAATTCCATTGTCACCTTCCCATTCATTGCCATCTTTTTTCAATCCGTAAATGATTTGCATGCCAATAATCTTCTTATTATGAAGGCTACCTGTACACTTATCACAAAGAGGATCTTGGTTTTCACCTGGCTTTTTGAAAAGTTTAATTATCTTTCCATATAACTTTCCATCTTTACTAAAAATTTGAACTTCGCTTTTGGGCTGATTGGTTTCATCATCGATGGTTTTCCAAATTCCCTCAACAGTATTGGCAGCAGGAGCTACCACAGGAGCATTTACAAATGACGTAGATACAAATAGCATTAAAGTAATAACGCTGGCTAAAATTAATTTCATAAGGTTTTGTTTTAGTTTATATTGGTTTTTAATGTGTTTATCGACCTCTTCCTCTAACTATAATTAGAGCTCCTATTATTATTAAAATAAAAGGCCACATATCCCTGAAATTGACTTCAGGAAAGTAACGATCTACAAGAAATAAAATTCCTAATGCAATCAGAACCACACCAGTAATTAGGCTTCCTTCATTTGTTTTTCTCGATTTTTTTGATTGGTTTTCACCCTCGACTGTCATAATAATTTTGATTTAAAGGATTTAAAAATTTTCGAATTATATTTTACATAAATCTCAGCAAATGTAATTTTTTTTTCATTCAGTTTTCTAATGTCTATATTTATGATTAATTAAAAATAGAAGCTCGATTTTTGTTTTCAACGCAAAATTGTAACCACCACTTTTGTGATTTAACTTAATCAAAAAGACT
>DZDC01000018.1 GCA_022736595.1 Draconibacterium orientale
TTTATTATCACTGACGACAAAGGGAATGACTTTTTTGAGCAAATTGGAAAATAATACAACAATAAATTAGCTTTAAGGCATTCTTTGCTTATCAAAGAATGCCTTATTTTTTTTTAAAGATGGATATAAACTTATTAATCTCATTTTTAGGAGCTTCCGTAATACTAACCCTTCTACCAGGTCCCGATATTCTCTTTGTGCTTACCCAAAGCTTGGGTCGAGGTTATAAAGTGGGTATCAGCATCGCATTGGGTTTGGTAAGTGGTATCCTTGTTCACACCAGCTTAGCCGCCACCGGTATTGGTCTGCTCATCCTAAACTGGAAACCTGCCTTCGACATTCTTAAATACTCAGGTGCAGGTTACTTATTCTATCTAGCTTATAAGGCCAGTCAAGAAACTACTTCACTGACCTTGGAAATTGAAAACCCTGAATTCAAAACCAATTTCAAGTTTTTTCAACTCTTCAAAACAGGCTTTGTGATGAATATTTTAAATCCAAAAGTGACACTCTTTTTTGTGGTTTTATTACCACAATTTATCGACAAACATGGGTTTAATCCAGTATTTCAAATGCTAATTTTGGGGCTAATCTTTATGGTTCAATCTTTTGTAATTTTTGGCAGTGTTTCTCTTTTAGCTGCTCATCTTAGCCGTAACCTACACCAAACAAACTTTGGGAAATGGGTGAAATGGATAAAAGTGGCTGCGCTCAGTTTATTAGGAATACTTATTCTATTGAATTAGTTTAAACTCTCGAACCATTTTCTAATTTTATTGCGACCCAATCAAAAACAAACAATAAAATTGGACTGAAAGGCTTAATTTTGCCCCATGAGAATTGATATCATCACCTTATTTCCAGAAATGTTTGAGGGCCCTTTTGGCCACTCCATAGTGAAGCGAGCCAAAGACAAGGGTATTGTCGAGATTTTTACCCATAACCTCCGTGATTGGTCGTTGGATAAACATAAACGAGTGGACGACTACCCCTATGCAGGCAAAGGCGGAATGCTAATGAGTCCTCAACCCATTGCCGACTGTATCGACCAACTCAAAACAGAACGAGAATATGACGAGATTTTCTACACTTCACCTGATGGTCTTTTACTGGAACAGAAATCGCTCAATCAAATGATTGAATACAAGAATATTATTATCCTTTGTGGCCATTACAAAGGCATTGACGAACGCATTAGAGAGCACTATATTACCAAGGAATTCAGTATTGGCAATTATGTTTTGTCTGGAGGTGAGTTAGCCGCAATGGTGCTGGTGGATGGTATTGTACGCATAATTCCAGGTGCCATTGGCGACGAAATGTCGGCTTTAAGCGATTCCTTTCAAGATGGGCTGGTGGCACCACCTGCTTATACGCGTCCCAAAGTTTTCAAGGGTTGGGAAGTTCCCGAAATTTTACTCTCTGGCGACGAAAAAAAGATAGATCAATGGAAACTGGAACAGGCCATAGAAAGAACCCGAAAACGTCGTCCAGAGCTTTTAAATGAATAATCACAACAAATTATATCAAATGATGAAATACTTTTTAAACCTTTTGCTAGCTGGGTTGATTTCAGGTAATCTTTTTTCTCAAGAAAAGCCAATTTTCAAAGCGGGCGAATTAACCATAGGACTTGGAATTGCAATCAATGATGGACTGAAAGAAACTGGCAATGGACTCACCCAGAGCATTGGCTGGAGCAAAGCTTTGGATAAAAAACGAAAGCTACGAATTCATCCTTCCATAATTTTTGGGCAATTTGCCCCTCTTTTAGTTACCGACACCCGCGACATGTACTACAACATCACCAATTACAACCTAAGGTTGGATTATGATCTGATAAGGTACAAAGCGGTTTCATTGGTAGCGTCAGGGGGAGTTTTCATGCAGTTTTCCAGAGGTTTAATTGGAACTGGGGGCGAAAGCAATTATAAAGATTCGGAGTATTTTGCAAGGCTTTATTTTGGTGGAAATCTTTCAGGAGCCATAAGAGTAAACCCAGCCAAAAGTCGCATCACCTATGAGTATAGACCCATCAATATATCTTTTGGGAACAACGATTTTATACTTGCCATAGGATCGATAGGCATCAGTTTCAAGTTTAAAGACAACTAACCTTTCGATGTAAGAGATTTAGCTATTGGCTTTTCTTTTTAGTTTCTTTTTCTTTGGCTTCTTTTTTTCGGTCTTTGGGAGTAAAGAGTTCTTTCATAGTGTCAAAATCTTTCCGAACTGAAAGACCAACACCTTGAGTATAAGGAGCTTTACGTGAAACTGGGTCGTAGTAATTGGTTCTATTAAACACTTTTGCTCGCAATCGTCCATCATCGGTAAGTTTGTACTCAACCAAAAGATCTCCAATGATTCTAGTTTCAGAACCTGGGGTAGTACTTCCTCCTCCCGTGCCAAACCTACCATCGATAATCAATCGATCATCAAGCATGCTGTATGATAATGCCACAGCAACCTCTTGGGTTGTGATTTCATCTCCTGGATTCCAGTCAAAGCCAATTTCCACCTCATCCGACATTTGATTCAAAATATTGCTCACTTGCCCTGCTAAGAGCTCGTAGGCATTCTGAGTGATGGCATCTGGATTATCGCCTGATTGATAACCACTAGGAGCCTGAAAACGGCCTAATACAAGCAAACTCACAAAATTCTTATTGAGCTCTTCAGTGCTACCTGTAGCTTCTGGAGATAAAAGACTATTCACCAATTCGCGGGTGGCAATACTCTCTTCCGGAAGTTCAATTTCAAAACTAATGGTTGGGTTATATAAAAAGCCCGTGATATTAATGATACAATTCACTTTTGACGGCTTTTTGTACACACTGGAGCTGTCAATTTGCTGCAAAAGATCCCAAAGTTTTGCATCGGTTTTATACACGGCACTCAGGTTTATTTTCGCATCCTCTACGGGCCCATCCCAAACAATAGACCCCCCAGCTGCAATGGTAAACTTCTTAGATAGAATATTTTGCATGGTAAAAAGATAATTCCCTCTTTCAATTAAATAGCTTCCATAGATAAATAGATTTTCATCTTCATCATAAACCACTTTAATATTTCCCGCACCACGAGCCGAAATTACGTCACCAACCGTTTTATCCATCACCAGCTCAACCTTGGTTGTTGGAGTAACATTAATCTGCATATCCAAGTCAAACTTCAAGACACTTTCTTCCACCAAAGGCACTAAATCCATAGTTGTGTCAGGGTTTACAAACGTAAGAAAATCAGTTTGCGAAGCATTCAGTTGAGAGCTGATGGGAATGGACATTTCAGATTCACCCGTGGGACTCATATTCATTTTCATTGAAAGGTCGTCAAAAGTTCCTTTTAGAGAGAAACTTCCATTCCCAGCGGCTTTACCATAAAACAATTCGTTGTCTTTGGAGCTGGTATTAATCAATTCGGCATTTTGTGGTTTAACTTCAATATTTAAAGAAAAGTCATCGAAGTATTTATGAAATATTTGAGCTGTGATTTGAAGCGAGTTACCCTTACGATCTTTGGCTTGAGCATTTACAAAACCGAAATAATCGGGTTCAAATATTAGATAATCATCAATATTATAATGAACTTGAGTGTAATCAATCAGAATGTCATCCACTTTGGTATGTAACTTACCATCTAAAATCAATTGATCAATTCTACCTCTTATATCAACCTTTCCGTCTGCTTTACCTTCAATATTACTCGAAAAAGAAGAAAGATACGGACTGGCTACTCTTAAAGGGAAATCCTTTAAATTAGAGGTAAACTCCAATTGATCCTCTTTCTTATTAGGATAAAAATAGCCCTCTAAGTTTAGGTTTTCAAAGCCACGATCAGGATTTGAAATCTTTACATCCACATCAAAGGCCTCCTTATCATTGAGATAAGAACTTTGAACATCAGCCGTATGAAGAAAAACCTGATTGAAAAAGAAACTATCAATAACAAAATCGCTTTCAATGGCAGGCTGATTGAAAAGATTCATCAAACTCACCTTTCCAGTTATCATTCCTTTCAAATCAGTATCGTATTGATTAAGCACGAAATTAAAAAATGAAACATTAAAATTATCAAAACCTAATTTTAAAGTATCAGTTTCTTTATCACTAGATATTCCATTGATTTTAAAATGGTTATCATCTTGAACTAAATCAAAGTTTTGGACCTCAAAGTAGTTAGGCTTATAACGTAACTTGGCTGCATTTTTCAACTTCCACAAACTATCGTTGATAAACATTTGCGCTTCGTTGAGAGATATCGCCACAACATCAAGGGATGGAAATTCTACCTTTCCGATAAAGCTCCCCTTATGAAATGTTTGATTCAGTTTCCCATGTTGAACTTCAAAATTCAACGAATCTTGGAAAGCCAAGAAATCAATATTAAGACTATCAAAGGGTAATCCGACAGAAGACACCAATTGATTGGAGAACATATCAAGATAGTAATGATCTTTGTCCTTATTGACTTTTGCAATCAATTGCCCAAAGCGATTGTTGGCGTATGACAGCGTATCTGAAATCAATAATACATTTAGCTGATCTGTAGCAAATTGATAATCGCCCGACAGTTTGGTATTGGGAGCTACCGACAAATCGGATACAAATAATTCGGTGAGATTTTTTGATTTTTTGGTTACAAAATTCCAATTCAAATAAGCCATAGAATCGATTCTTTGTTGCCTCCATGAAAGGTAATCTTCAGAAATTGGCAGTTTTATTTTTGTGAAATTTGGCAACAAATCACTGGCTACCAAAGGAAAAGCATTTACCAGATCATAAAGCGATGTAGCACCTCTCATTTCACCAGAAACAAACTGACTCTTAAGGGTAATCAAACCTTGACCCTCTTCGCGAGTTGAAATTAGATTAAAGGTATCCGATTTATACACTTGATTATTAATGGCATAAAACATACTATCCAATAGGATAGCCCCAGTAATATCTTTTAAACCAGAACCTTCAATGCTCACATCAAAATTGGCACTCAAAATTCCTAAGCTATCTTCACCCACTGAAAAAAATCGGTTTAAATCAGCATTATGCACATAACCCTTTCCATTGATTAACTGGTATTTTTGAGAAAAATCGTAAATCAAATCGGTTTTAAGAACGAAATCTTGGTATTTGGAAAGTAAAAAAGTATTGATTTTTCGATTACCAATATTTCCATCGATCTTCATTTGGTCGTACTGCTTTCCAGCCACGGTAAGGTTTGAAAAATTGATATCGTAATCAGCTACCAAGTCAGCATCTAAACCCTGACCTTTCATGTTTCCTTCTAAGCTCACAGCACCTAAGTAGCTAGTGCCCAGCAATTGCCCCACATCAAAGTTGGAAGTTGCTAAATGACCACTGTACTCAAAATTGGAACCGTGAAAAATTGGCCGTAAAAGAATATCGGTAGTAGCATTTCCGAGGGCTGTTTCAAATTGAGCATTACTAACAAAATCGTAATAAAAACCAGTAAAACGGCCTTTAACTTTTATCAAACCTAACTTATGTACATTCTTTGGAATGGGCACACTTGAACCATCAGGCAAAGCAAATTTTGCGATATCTGAGGGCAAAATACGAGCCTCATTCACTTTAAATCGAATGAAGGTTTGTTCAAAATCGGGCAAACCATTCATCGACATATCGCCGCTGTAATAGGTTTTATCTCCAAAGTAAATTTCTCCATTTTTAAACTTTAAAGCACTTACATTTCCAGTAACTACTCCTTTAACAATCAACCTGTTACTCATTGAAGTTAAAGTAGTACTAAAATATTTTAAATCGCTCATATTAAGACTTACACTATCCGCCGTAGTCTCAAATTGCACCTTTTCGATAAAGTCAATCCAGTCGGGCCAGCGCTCATATTTCAATTTAAATTGAAGCGCAGCATAGCTTGTATTGGCACTTAAAATTAGATTGGGAATATTAATTTCTTTGGAACTTACTTCGGTATATCCTGAAAATTGATGTATCACAAGACCACACTTTTCGCGGACGCTAAATTGCTCCATATTTCCAAGAAATGTATCTCCTTTGATGGTAAAATCAGTAATATGAATATTAATGCTATCGGTGAATAAATGCACATAATCCATCCCTTCAAAATGCTCCATTTCTTGCAAATCAAACACAACGGAGGAATTATTCAATTTAAAATCCTTAAGAATGATTTTAATCGCTAAGGAAGAAGAGGAAGTAGTATCAGAACTCAGAAATGGATCAATAAGATAATCAAGATTCATTTTGGGTTCGCCTTTGTATTGAATCATGGCAAAGAACAAACGATCCATTACCAAATAATCCACCTTTAGTTGATCGTCAAGAAGCTTAATAAGATCAATTTTTACTTCAAAATTTTCCCATTTAATAAAAGCAGAATCTCTATTATCCTTAATATTTAAGTTTTTGATTTTTAATACTATAAACTTATCAACTTCAATGGATTCTATAGATACTTTTAATTGTGTTTTTCCACTAAGATAAGAAGCTACTTGCCTACCGGTAAATTCATGCATCGATGGCAAGCGAAACAAAAAGAGCCCTAAAAACAATACTCCTACCAGACCCACAAAGATCCACTTAAGTATGTTTAATAAGATAAAGAGTGCTCTTTTCATTTACAATTTTGGCATTATTAAAATTTACAAATTTATGTTAAAAGGCCTTTGATAGACATTCTTGCTAATTTTTCAACACATAAGTTCGGTTTACGCAAAAAAGTTAATTAGAGTTTCACAAAAAATATCAAAAGAGGCACTTAAAATTGAATCACAATTTTCCCTCAATTAATTAAAATAAAATATTTTTTCCATTGAGGCTTTAGTTACTTTTGCACCCGAAATTAATAACAAAACCTTATGGCATCAAACAGATTAATGGATCCTATCGGACGATTGATGGGTCTCAGATACAAAAGTCACCCTTGGCATGGTGTGGATATTGGGCCTAAAAGTCCTGAAATTGTAACCTGCTTTATCGAAATGGTACCCACTGACACAGTAAAATACGAAGTGGACAAAGAATCGGGCTACCTTATCATCGATCGTCCTCAAAAGTATAGCAACATTATCCCTGCACTTTACGGCTTTATTCCTCAAACCTATTGCGACGAAAAGGTGGCCGAATATTGCATGTCAGTTACAGGAAGAAATAACATACTTGGCGATCATGACCCTTTGGATATCTGCGTATTAACAGAGAAAGCCATCAGTCATGGAGATATTTTGGTGAGAGCAAAACCCATTGGAGGTTTTAGAATGATTGATGGAAACGAAGCTGACGATAAAATAGTTGCTGTGTTGAACAACGATGCCATGTACTCTCAGTACAACGACATCTCTGAATTACCCGATATGGTGGTGAACCGACTAAAACACTACTTTTTAACCTACAAAGACCTTCCTGGAAACCAACGTGATGTGGAAATCACCCATGTATATGGCTTGGAAGAAGCCCTTGAAGTAATCAAACGCTCGCAATCTGATTATCAAGCTAAATTTGAACGACTTGGAAGCCTCCTAAGCAGCGTTTAAATATCTAAAGCAAAGACTATAACAAAAAAAACTCCTAAAATTTAGGAGTTTTTTTTTGTTATATCTAATCACTTTACTTCTGTCCTTCAAAAGCAGACAATACCGAAGTTACAAACTTGTTGTAATCAAACTCCCCTTGCTTAGATACGCCAAACCTAACAATAACAAGCTTTTTAGAAGGAATTATATAAACTCTTTGACCTTGGTATCCGTCAGCAAAGTAAATATCTCGAGGAGCGTCAGGCAATTCAATTCCAGATTTATTGAGCCAAAACTGAGCTCCGTATTCCCCTTTTGAATTGGGAGCTTCAGCTCTTGAGAAATCAACCCAAGAAGCATCCAAAACCGTATCCCTACGCCAAATTCCTTGATTGAGGTATAACAAACCAAAGCGAGCCCAATCCCTTGCTGGAGCATAAGTGTAGGAAGATCCTACAAACAAACCCGTAGCGTCGGTTTCCATGGTAGTATGCTGCATTCCAATACGTTGCAAGAACGATTCATTCATAAAATTCCAATAATCTTGATTGGAAGTAAACTGTCGGCGAATAATTTCACTTAAAATATTACTGGTTCCCGAACTATAATACCACACAGAATCAGCGGGATATATTCTTGGAGCTTCAACAGCATACTTTGCAATATTTCCTTTCTGATAAAGCATAATAGTGGCTTCGGAAATATCACCATAATCCTCAACCCATTTCAATCCGCTGTTCATGGTGAGCAACTGTTTTAAGGTAATTTTTGAACGATCGTCCTGATTCCATTCTTTAATTGGAGCTTGCATGTCAAGGCTCAACTTCCCTTCTTTTACTAATATTCCAAGCATGGCATTGGTTATGCTCTTGCTCATCGACCAACCCAATATGGGAGTATTTTGATCAAAACCATTACCATAAACCTCCCACATTTTTAGGGTATCATAAGCCACCAAAATAGCTCTTGAATTACCCTGTGCTAAAGCATCTTCCATGGCTTTTTTAAGCTTAGCTTCGTTCACAAAAGCCAATATAGTATCTCGGGCATCATCTCCAAATGGCCAAAATCCATTTATAAGTTCATGCACTTTGGGAGTCCAAGATTCCTTTAGAATTTCTTCTTCGGTCAAGTCTCCAAGCAAGCAACAACCATGGTGAGGCCTATAAATAGCCACCTGCTTTCCAAATCCAAAAAAATCACTGGTTACCGTCATATTTTTATAGTCTATCGTAGTTTTTGCAAGATTCACCGGAAAGAAATTGATATCAATAGCTTCAATGCTCTCCTGAGTTCGTCCAGCTACAAAAACACCACTGGCAATATTTTTTGCAGCAAAACCTGTGAAAATGGGGGCACGATCAATTAAGTATTTGGCCAATATTCCAAATGCAATCAGCACCAAGACAAGTACGATTAATAGAATTTTCTTCATTTTTGTGGAAGTTTAAAGGGTAATTAATAAACACTTTACGATAAAAGAGGACGTATATTTGAAGAAGCCATACAGCCACCTTCGACAGTCAAAAGTATAAAAAAAGGATTAACCCCACCATGAAAATTGTTAAGTTTGATTTTCTTATCTTTGCAACTCATAAATAACGAAATATTACAATGCCTAAAGCCCAACTCAAACAGATTGCCCAACGTGTAATTGCAGAAGAAGCAGAAGCCATATTGAAACTTTCAGAAAGGATTAACGATGATTTTGCTGACGCCGTTGAAGTTATTTTAAAATCAGAAAGACGTCTCATCGTTACAGGCATAGGAAAAAGCGCCAACATTGCCACTAAAATTGTGGCCACATTGAATAGCACTGGTACTCCGTCAGTTTTTATGCACGCTGCTGATGCCATTCATGGTGATTTAGGAATTATTCAACCGGGCGATATCGTAATGTGTATCTCAAAATCAGGAAACACCCCTGAAATTAAGGTTTTAATTCCCATCGTCAAATCCATGGGCAATAAACTCATTGCTAATGTAGGGAATGTTGAAAGTTTTTTGGCTAAAAACGCAGATTTTGTTTTGAATAGCAGCGTTGATAAGGAAGCCTGTCCCAATAACTTAGCACCCACCAGCAGCACCACCGCTCAATTAGTGATGGGCGATGCATTGGCTGTGGCCTTGCAAGAAATGAGAGGCTTTACCGACCAAGATTTTGCAAAATATCACCCTGGCGGTGCTTTGGGAAAACAATTATACTTAAGGGTAGAGGATCTTTGCATTCACAACCAAGTACCCAAAGTGAGTCCTGAAGCTGGAATTAGAGAAATACTTCTTGAAATTTCCGAAAAACGTCTTGGAGCCACTGCTGTAATTGATAATGACAATATTGTAGGCATAATTACTGACGGTGACATTCGTCGAACCATGCAGAACCACAGCGATGTTAGCCGTTTAATTGCTAAAGATATTATGGGTAAAGGTCCCAAAACCATTAACGCCGAAACCCTTGCTGTGGAAGCTTTACACCTAATGAAGGAGAAAAATATTACCCAACTTTTAGTTGAAAAGAATCATCAATACTTTGGAGTGATTCACCTTCACGATATTTTACGAGAAGGCATTTTATAACTTTACGGCAATTCTACCAGGGTGGCTCCTACCCCAAATTCTGCCATACTTGCGGGTCGGTAACGCAGATTTTCTTTCTCGTCGAGTAGCCCCTTTATTTCTTCTTTTAATCTTCCAGTACCTACGCCATGAATGAAAACCACCGATTTAAATCGGTGATCAATGGCACTTTGCAGACAATTGACAAAATAGCGCAACTGAATATCAAGCATTTCTGTTGGTGTAAGTCGATTATGATCTTCTGTTAATTCCCAAATGTGCATATCCACCACAGCTTTATCTTTTTCGGTCTTATGCTTCAAAATACTATCGTTTTTCTCTACATTTCCTTTGGTATTAAAACCTGTGCTCAAATCTTCCTTTACTTTTATTTGCTGAATAACAGGAACTTCAACCATATTCACCAAGTTGTAAATCAATGCTTTTTGATGAATCAAAGAGTTTAATGCATAAGAATTTTCAGAATAAAAACGACTTCCTTTAAGTTGCATTTCAGCACTTACCGGAGCAAAGAGTTGCTTACTTGACGAAGGAACCAAGGACATTTGTAAATAAACATTCAACCATGAATCAAGTTCCTCACGGGTAATTTTTGCCACAAAATATTTTTGAAAGGCCGGAATAACTTCTGAAGCAGTGTGGTAAAAATGGGATTCTATTTTACGAAACAAGCTGAAATTCAAATCGATATTGGAATAATTCACCAAATACACATTCAATTCACCCGCCAAAAGCATCTGTTGCATCAAAGGAACAAAGGCAATACTTACTGCATATTTCTGTGGGTTTCGGTCGTTGGGATACACAATCAAAGGCGAAAACTTGGAATCGCTAGCCACAATAGCAGGAGCTTCTTCAACTACCTTTGCAGTAGAATCTTCTTTTTCCAAAGCCTTTACAAACAATCGCTCAGTAGCCGATTTGGGTTCTATTACCACCAAATCCCTCATTGAAGTTGGAATTTCAAAACCATCTTCCGTTTCAACACTAACCAAAGTTGGGCTCATGATTTTACGCACAATACCTCCACCCGATTCGGTCAAAAACTTTACTCTATCTCCTACTTTAATACTCATACTTCTTTAATCTATTTACTGTTAGCATTTTAATAAAAAACCCCAAACCTAGCTTTGATGGGGATTTAAGTTGGCTAAATTACGTTGCTTTGCATTACCTTTCCTAAACTCATTCATTATTTCTCATCAAATAATGCTTTCGGCGGGCTAATGGAAAAAGCAATCTCAAATTAACATTTCCAAGTTGAAAATTAAAATAAACAAAAAAAAATAGAAACGATGGTTATAGTACTTTCAAATCCTCAACAAAGTAAAAATCATGGGTAAATTCATCATCGAAGGCGGTCAACGACTGCAAGGAAGCATTCAGCCACAAGGTGCTAAAAACGAAGCACTTCAAGTGATCAGCGCAGTACTTTTAACCGATCAAAAGGTCGTTATCAATAACATTCCAGACATAAAAGACGTCAACAAACTTATCGAATTACTTGGCGATTTAGGGGTAAAAGTGGAGAAAATTGGTTTTGAAAGTTATTCTTTTCAAGCCGATAATGTGAAGATGGATTATTTGGAAACCCAGAAATTTCAGGAACAGGCTGGAGGTTTAAGAGGCTCGGTGATGATTCTTGGGCCTTTGGTGGCTCGATTTGGCAAAGCATTGCTTCCTCAACCTGGAGGAGATAAAATTGGACGACGTCGCCTCGACACCCATTTCATTGGACTTGAGGCCTTGGGAGCCAAGTTTAACTATGATCCTTCAAAACACTTTTATAGCATTACAGCTCAACGTCTTAAAGGCGCGAATATGCTCCTCGATGAAGCTTCCGTTACGGGAACTGCCAACATATTAATGGCCGCAGTGTTGGCAGAAGGCACCACCACAATTTTCAATGCAGCTTGCGAACCTTATTTAATGCAATTGAGCAAGATGTTGAATCGTATGGGAGCCAAAATTGAAGGCGTCGGAAGCAATCTTCTTACCGTTCACGGAGTTAACAAACTCAATGGAACCGAGCACACCCTCTTGGCTGATATGATTGAAGTGGGCAGTTTCATTGGCATGGCTGCCATGACCAAATCTGAAATTCTTATCAAAAATGCTGATGTTGCTGAGTTGGGAATGATTCCTCAGATTTTTAAACGCATGGGTATTCAGTTGGAAATGAGAGGCGACGATATTTTTGTTCCAGCTCAAGACCACTACGAGATTGAAAGCTTTATTGATGGAAGCATCATGACCATTGCCGACGCTCCTTGGCCTGGCTTCACTCCTGACTTAATATCCATAGCTTTAGTTACAGCAACGCAAGCAAAAGGCAGTGTACTCATTCACCAGAAAATGTTCGAGAGTCGTCTATTTTTTGTCGATAAACTCATTGATATGGGAGCTCAAATCATTTTATGCGATCCCCATCGCGCCACTGTAATTGGTCTCGATCGCAAGATGCCTTTGCGTGGCATCCAAATGACTTCGCCTGACATCCGTGCAGGAGTTGCGCTACTGATTGCAGCATTGTCGGCTGAGGGAAAAAGCGTAATTCATAACATCGAACAAATTGACCGAGGTTACCAAAACTTAGAAATACGCCTTCAACAACTGGGTGCTAAAATCACTCGGGAAGTATAAGTCAACCTGATTTAACTAAATTTCCGAACTTATATCGGGCAAAAGACTAATTTTGGAATTTGCATTAGATTAAGTATGCCAACCTAAAGCCATTTTATTAAATTTGCATCCTCATTGACTCCATTTTTAAAGTCAATTCAACTTATTTAAACATCTATAAAACAAATATTTGAATATGAAAAATACCCTCTTTATAATGCTTTTCATTTTTAATTTGACTCTTCAAGCTCAACAAGTACCTCTATTTGATGTAACGGTGGGCGCTGAGAGAATGGACATGTATATCGATAAAATTCAAGAAAAAAACATTGCTTTGGTGGCGCACCAGAACTCATTGGTAGAAAATAACCACTTGGTGGATGTACTCCTGGAGCAAAAGATAAAAGTAAAAAAGATATTTACTCCTGAGCACGGTTTTCGTGGAACAGCAGGTGCGGGCGAACGGGTAAGCAATTCTGTAGATAAAGCAACAGGTATTCCCATCATTTCGTTGTACGGTGAAAAAAAGGCGCCCAGCGATTCTGATTTAGCAGGTATCGACATGGTTGTCTTTGATTTACAGGACGTGGGAGTACGATTTTATACCTATCTAAGTACCTTAAATTATGTGATGCAATCTTGTGCAGAAAACAATATTCCATTGATCGTACTCGACAGACCTAATCCCAACGGATTTTATATTGATGGCCCCATTTTAGAAGACAATTACAAAAGTTTTGTAGGAATGAATCCTATTCCTGTAGTTTATGGGATGACCATTGGCGAGATGGCATGGATGATTAACGAAACGAATTGGCTTCCCAATCAAGGTCATTGCAATTTGACGGTGATACCCATGATGAATTATGACCGAAATGCTACCTATTCCTTCAAAGTAGCTCCTTCCCCTAACCTTCCAAATAATAAGGCAATACTTTTATATCCAAGTCTTTGCTTCTTCGAAGGCACTCCAGTAAGTGTGGGTCGGGGAACCGATAAGCCTTTTCAAGTGTATGGGCATCCTCTTTTCAAAAACTACGACACACTATTCACTCCCAAAAGCGTTACTGCTGCTCCAAATCCTCCTTTTAAGAACAAACAATGTAAGGGTTATTCGCTCGTACAAGTGGGATATAGCTCCGACGGAATAAATCTTCAATACCTTATCAATGCTTATTACGGATTATACAAACCCAAAGATTTTTTCAATCCATTTTTCGACAAACTTGCTGGCACCCATGATCTTCAAGAACAGATACGAAAAGGCATGAACGAGAAAGAAATAAGAAAATCGTGGCAGCCTGGCATTGATCAATTCAAAGCATTACGACTCAATTTCTTACTATATCCCGACTTTGAAAATCAATAAACTCAATATTGCAACTTTTCAAATGCTCATCCTTTTCGTGATGAGCATTTTACTGTACGCCAATACCTGGAATCATGGCTTTACTCTAGATGATACCATGATGATTTTGGAAAATAAGTACACCACAGGTGGAATAGAAGGTCTAGAAAAGATATTTACCACCGACGCTTTTGCAGGATTTCTTGGCGATGAAAAGCAATTGCTTTCTGGAGGGAGATATCGTCCTTTGGCACAATCCATTCATAATATAGAGTATAGCTTAATGGGTTTAAGCCCAACATTTTGGCACATCCAAAACACCTTATTTTTTGGATTTGCACTGGTCTTATTTTTCATTTTTATACAAAAATTAATTCCCAACCTGAATCAAGGATGGACCAATGTGGCCTTTCTATCCTCATTACTAGCCGCAGCCCATCCTCTCAATACCGAAGTGGTGGCCAACATTAAAAGCTTCGACCTCCTTTTAAGTATGGTTTTAGGGTTGGGAGCACTGATTTTCATGCTCCGCTTTTTTGACCATCATCGAATAAAAGACCTAGTTTTAGGAAGTCTTTTGCTCTTCTTGGCAATGTTGAGTAAAGAAACCGCCATTACCTTACTAGCAGTACTTCCAATTGGAATAATTCTGTTTCGAGAAAAATCCACCAAACACCTATTAATCAGCTCCGCAGCCGGCCTCCTCGCCTTTGTTGGTTATTTCGCCTTACGCACAGCCTTAGTGGGATTACCTGCCTCAGTGGAAGTAAATGAGTTGCTCAATAATCCTTTTGTTGAAGCTACCACAACTCAAAAATATGCCACCTTAGCGCTAACCTTCGGATATTACTTAAAATTAATATCCATTCCCATTAATCTGACTCACGATTACTATCCTTATACGATTTCGCTTACCAATTTTAGCAATCTTGCAGTAATCTTAAGCATTCTTATCTATCTTTCAATGAGCGTATTGTCATTGTATCAACTTATTTATGGTCGAAACAAAAATCCAAATTTGAATATTCTTGCCTTCGGCTGGATTTTCTATATTTCTATTTTCAGTATTTCATCCAACCTTTTGATTAACGTGGGTGCGTTTATGAACGAACGCTTTATCTTTATTGGTTTTTATGGAATTATATTGCTTTTAGTTTTTTATTTAATTCAACTTTTAAACCGACTGAATCAAAACCAAACTAAAACTATTTACCTGATAATAATACCTTTAGTCCTCTTACTTACCGCTAAAACCATAGACCGAAACCGAGCTTGGGCCGACGATTATACCCTATTTACTACCGATGTTAAAATATCGAAAGGTTCGGCAAAATGTAACGTTTCGGCGGGTGGCAAAACCTACGAAAAAGCGAAACCCTTGCCCAAAGGTCTTGCGAGAACTCAATTGCTTTTGGATGCTGAAAAATACATCCAAAAAGGGATCGAGATTCATCCAAAGTACATTCAAGCTTATATCCTTTTAGGCAATGTTTATTTTGAAATGGATAGCTTATCTTTGGCCATGGTCAATTATCAAAAAGCCAATCAATTAGGCGAAAAAGAAGCCGCACTTATCAATATTAAAAATGTTGGATATCGGTATCATCAATTGAAAAAACATAAAGAATCGTTGCAAACTTTGAACCTAAGCTTACAGCATTTCAAAAACGACAGTTCCCTTTTATTTACTCAGGCCGATAACCTTTTGAATTTAAATCAAGTGGATTCAGCCAAAAAGCTCGTAGAATACTTAATCGAAAGACAACCCGATTTTGACGCTGGTTTTAATAAGTTGGGCGAGATTCACGGGAGATATTTGAATAATTTACCTCAGTCGAAGCTATTTTTATTAAAGGCCATTGCAATCAACCCAAAAAATTCAAGTGCTTTAGAAAATCTTGGCGTATTGTACGGCATTGAAAATCAAATTGATTCATCATTATTCTATTTCAAAAAGGCTTTTGAAAACAACAAAAAACCCAACTCTGAATTATATTACAATTTGCATATTGGCTATATGCGCACAGGCGATACCCTTCAAGGAAAGTTAATGCTTGAAAAGGCAACCCAAAAAAGAAAGGAGGAAAACCAATGATGCAAAGGTATTTTATAAGATTAAGCTTTGATGGAAGTCCTTTTCATGGCTGGCAACAACAACCCAACGCTTCGTCGGTACAGCAAGAACTGGAGAAAGCGCTGTCCTTAATTTATCGCCAAGCCATAGCAGTTACAGGAGCTGGGCGCACCGATACCGGAGTGCATGCCCACAATTACATAGCCCATTGCGATCTACCTCAGTTGCTTAACATTGAAGCGTTGAAAGCATTTATTTACAAGGTAAATGGCTTGTTACCCAAAGAAATAGTGGTACATAGCCTCATTGCCATGCACCCAGAAGCCCATGCCCGCTTTGATGCCATAAGTAGAAGCTACTTTTACCAAATTAGTCAACAAAAAAATCCTTTCCTCTTAAACAGCAGTTGGCAACGATATGGAAATCTTGATATTGACCAAATGAATGAAGGTTGTAAAATCTTGCTTCAAACCCATGACTTTTCGAGTTTTGCAAAACTGCACTCCGATAATAAAACCAATCTTTGTAAGCTTACTCAAGCGCACTGGAGTTACGACGAAGCATTGGAAGTTTTGCGATTTGATATTAGTGCCGATCGGTTTCTCCGAAATATGGTTCGCAGCATCGTGGGCACTTTGGTTGATTTAGGCCGGGGCAAAATCGACCTTGAACACTTTCAACAAATTGTGGCTGATAAAAACCGAAATTCCGCAGGCCTCTCCGCTCCTGCTCAGGGTTTATTCTTTTGCAATGCAAGATATCCTTACATTGTAAATGATTCTTACCTACTTTTAGAGTAAATTTGCCAAAATCTTAAAAACATGACAGAGAATTTTATTTTTGGAACACATCCAGTTTTTGAAGCCATCGTGGCTCAACAAGAAATCGACAAAATATTGATTCAAAAAGGATTACGTTCAGATGCAATCCAAAAAGTAGCCAAATTGGCGCGTGAACAGGAACTCTATATTCAATACGTTCCCATTGAAAAACTGAATCGCATCACCCGTAAAAACCATCAAGGAATAATTGCCTTTAGCTCCATGGTGGAGTACCAGAAAATTGAAAACATCTTACCTTCAGTATATGATAAAGGGGAAACCCCTTTAATTCTAATTTTGGATCGCATCACCGATGTTCGTAATATTGGAGCCATTGCCCGTACTGCCGAATGTACTGGTGTGCACGCCATTTTAGTGCCAGTTCAAAATTCTGCTCAAATCAATGCTGAGGCAGTAAAATCATCAGCAGGAGCGATCCTGCGAGTTCCCATTGCACGAAGTTTGAATCTTAAAAAAGACATCGAATTTTTGAAACAGAGTGGATTACAAGTGGTAGGAGTATCCGAAAAAACTCAAAATAACTATACCACCAACGATTTTGACCTACCCACTGTCCTTATCATGGGATCGGAAGAGGATGGCGTTTCGGAAGAATACCTAAAAATGTGTGACCATTTTGCAAAAATCCCGATGTTAGGGAAAATAGCCTCATTAAATGTATCTGCCGCCGCCGCCGTGGTTCTTTACGAAACCCTAAGGCAGCGTATCAAAGAATAATATTCAAAGAATTGGCCTAAAAGCAAAATGAATCGATTTTCCGAATCCATACTTCGGTTGCTTCCCTATCTCCTATTTATTTTAGGTTTGCTTTTCAGTGTCTTTCAACTTAACTACAGCTTTACCAACGACGAGCTCTCCGCCTTGATGCGGGCTCAACAACCCGATTTTAATGCCTTGTTGCTTGATGGAGTCAAAATAGATGGACATCCGGCAGCCGCTCAGATTATCATCTATTTTTGGACTCAATGGTTTGGAAATACTGAATGGGTGGTACGGCTTCCCTTTGTGCTAGCATCGGGTTTTACGGCTTTGCTATCCTTTAAATTAGGTAAGCGACTCTTTGGAATCCATGCGGCTTTGCTGTTTTCGATGGCTATCAGCAGTTTAGAATTTACAATTTATCATTTTCAATTGGCTCGACCCTACGCTTGGGGATTGCCTATTGCATTGGCATCGGCGCTCTATTGGTTTAAAATCGCTTTCCCTGAAGTCAACCCTAAGAAACCCAAAGTATTTGATTTTGTAGTATTTATGGTGCTCTCAGCAGCTGCAGCTTATCATCACTACTTCAGCGGTTTACTCGCTATTATCATGGCACTAACTTTAGCCTTTTTTATTCGCGGGAAACGAAACTGGCTGCTATTTCTTGGCTTGAGCTTTATCCCTATTCTCCTATTTCTCCCCCATCTCGAAATTACGCTTTATCAACTAAAGATTGGAGGCGTTGGAAATTGGCTTTCTGCCCCATCCAATAATTTTATCTGGTTGCATCTCATCCATGTTTTCAATCAATCCGTGGCTTTTCTCCTTGTAATTATTGGATTAGTCACTTTGCTTTACTTTCAATCAAAGCACAAGCCCAAATCCGAAAATATTCTATTTAAAACCATCCTTCTAATTTGGTTCTTAACACCTTATATCATTGGACATCTCTATAGTTTATATCGCAGTCCTGTTTTGCAAGATCGGGTTTTACTCTTCAGTTTACCCTTTGGATTGCTCTTTCTATTTAGCTTTGTTGGAAACCTAAAAACGCCATTTTCAAAGTTGATTTTTTTGATTTTGGTGGTTTCATTTCCTATCCATACTTTTTTGATAAAAAAATATCATCCACAGACCCGCTCTTTAAACTTTAGGCAAATTGCCCAAAATGTGGATCATTTTCAATCAAGCATTGGAGAAGATTCCATGCTACACCTTCAGCATTGCAATTCCACTTTGTACTTAAAGCACTATTTAAAAAATGATATTTCATTCGAAATCAACGAAATATCGAACGAATCAGACCTACAACAACTTCAAATGATTCTTTTGCAATCCAACTGTCAGTGGGTTGACTATGCAGTGACCAAACCTGTAAACCGTTTGAGCTCGATGATGATACAAAGCCATTACCCTATCATTGAACTGAAACAAACCGATGAGATGGGAGATGGATATTACCTTTTCAAAAAAGGAAAACCTTCAATTCCAGCCACAATTCCAGTGGTAAGTGCGACAAAATCGAATTTTTCTATGGCCAATATTGAATTTGAATCAGGAATTGAATTTCTATCTTCGAGCACAATCAAATTGAATGTTTTGGTTCAGCTTCGTTTCGATTCCATTAACCATGCTGAAGTGGTTTACGATTTGCGCAATGCTACCTCTGACGAAAGTATCGAATGGTGGTCGATTCCACTAAAATACTTTTGGCAAAAAGATAATGGGCTAATTTATACAGTATTTCCAGTGCAACTTTATGCAAATCAAAAACTTAAAATATATTTGTGGAATCCGCAAAAGGAAAATTTCAACATTCAAAACTATAAAATTGCCCTTTATAATGAAACTCTTTAGTCGCCAATATCCCAACCCATCGAGCTCCACCAACCCACCCTTAGTAATTTTACATGGACTTTTCGGTCTTTCCGACAATTGGGCAACACTCGCCAAAGAATTTAGCCAAACCAGATCGGTATGGGTTCCTGACTTGAGAAACCATGGCCTAAGTCCTCACGACTCAGAATTTACTTTAAGCGTATTGGTTCAAGATATTTATGATTTTATTGCTGAGCATCAACTGCAAAAGGTGGATTTAATGGGCCACAGTTTGGGTGGGAAAATAGCCATTCAACTTACGCATAATCACCCAGAAGTCATTAACCGGCTTGTGGTTGCCGATATGGGATTGCGCTCAATGCCTCTAAATCCACAACATCTTAAAATTTTCGATTTGATGAAGCAATGTCCATTATCTCAATTTGGAAATTTTGCAGAACTTGAAAAATGGTTCTTTCAAGAACTCCAAAATCAACGCATGGCTTGGTTTGTACTCAAGAACATTAAGAATACAAAATCGGGATTTCAATGGAAATTAAATCACGAAGCTTTAGAGAAAGCCTTTCAACAGCCTTTTGATTTGCTTTTGGACGAAGAACAGCAAATTCAAACTCCAACCCTATTCCTTAAAGCCCAGAACTCAAATTATATTACTGACCAAGATGAACAATTAATCCAGAAACATTTTTTCAATGCTTTTATGGAAGTCATAGAAGACGCTGGGCACTGGCTCCACGCTGACCAACCCAAGGCATTTCTTCATCTAACCAAAGCCTTTCTTTAATCAACTACTGTAAATCAAATATTTATAAATTATTTTTAACACTATTTTGTTTAGGTTGCTAAAATCAAATTGTTCAAAAAAAAGCCAATTGGTAAGGTTCTAAAATTTTAGAATGAATATTTTTGCTTTATGGAAAAAGCAGAACAACGAAAAACCACAAGTTTAAAACGCACGAGCAATACCTTCAATAGCATGGCGGGAAATGGTCTTGAATACGGTAAAATACCGCCTCAAGCGCTGGATCTTGAAGAAGCAGTTCTAGGAGCCGTGATGCTTGAAGGATTTGCAATAAATAAGGTAATCGACATTCTCACCCCTGAGATGTTTTATAAACAAAGTCACCAATTTATTTATTCGGCGGTAAAAACCTTATTTGCCAATTCTGAACCCATTGATATTCTAACCGTTACCAATCAACTAAGCAAGGATGGTCATTTAGAAGTGGTGGGTGGAAGTTATTATGTGGTGATGCTAACCAACAAAGTTGCCAGCAGTGCCAACATTGAATTTCATGCACGCATCATTCAACAAAAGTTTATTCAACGCGAACTCATTCGCATTTCGAGTGATATTATTACCGATGCCTTTGACGAAAGAACCGATGTTTTAGAACTCCTTGATATTGCGGAGCGTAACCTATTTAAAATAGCCGAAGATAACTTACGCCGTTCGGCTTCAAAAATGAAAGATGTGCTCAAGGATGCACTACATTCCATTGAAGAAGCCACCAAACATTCGGGCCATATCAGCGGTATTCCATCAGGATTTCATAAAATTGATAATCTCACTTCTGGTTGGCAACGCAGCGATTTAATTATTTTGGCCGCCCGCCCTGGTATGGGTAAAACTGCTTTTGTGCTCAGTCTAGCACGGAATATGGCCGTGGATCACTCTGTGCCAGTGGCCGTCTTTTCGCTTGAAATGTCTGCGGTACAGCTTGTTACACGTTTGATTTCTGCCGAAGCCGAAGTGAATGCTGAAAAGCTTAAAAAAGGAACCCTTGACCAAAGCGATTGGTCGCACCTCAATCGCAGCATCCAAAGTCTTGAAAAAGCTAAAATTTTTATCGATGATACCCCTGCCCTCTCCATTTTTGAATTGAGAGCCAAATGTCGAAGACTCAAAAGCTCTGATAACATTGGCGTTATCATCATCGACTACCTTCAATTGATGACCGCGGGCAGTGATAAAGGGGGCAACCGAGAACAGGAAATCAGCACCATCAGCCGTTCGCTCAAAGCCCTTGCTAAGGAATTGAACGTCCCCATCATTACCCTTTCGCAGTTAAACCGAAGCGTAGAAACCAGAACAGGTCTTAAACGTCCACAGCTCAGCGACTTGCGTGAATCTGGAGCCATTGAGCAAGATGCCGATATGGTTTGTTTCCTCTACCGTCCCGAATATTATGGCTTTAAACAAAACGAGCAAGGGCAAATATTTGCGGATGGTTATGCCGAATTTATCGTTGCTAAACACCGAAATGGAGCCTTGGAAAATATTCCAATTAAGTTTCTTAACACCTTTGCTAAGTTTACCAATCTCACAGAATATTTTTCGGACGATGACAACAGTGGCGGTGGTTTAGCACCCAACAACAGCTTTGATGTAAATAAGGTTATGCCCTCAAAGATGAATATAGACGATGATATGGATACCTCATTGATGGATATGCCCCCCATCTCAAGAAGTAAAACCGAGGATCATAATCCCTTTTAATCAAAAAGTAAATGCAAAAGCTCTTTTGGATTCTTTTCATTCTTTTTTTCCATGTGAATGTATTTGGGAATTACATCCTCATTCCTATGGATGCATCCGAACAGAAGAATCATTTAAAAGCTTACGGCGTGGCATACAAAGCATTGACTTTAGAGATAAGCGTCGATTGGCTCCTCAATTACCGAGGAGGAAGTTTTATGGTTGCCTATAATGAAACCATTGAACGCGATTGTAAAATCAAAGGAGTAAGTTATCAAATCATTAGCAATGCTCAGAGCAATGCCATTTTAAGTGAAATAGCTGATCCAGCGGTGAATATGGACGTGGTAAAGCTTGAGAAAGCGCCCAAAATAGCGGTGTACTCACCCCCTAATTTGCAGCCTTGGGACGATGCGGTTACTTTGGTGCTTACCTATGCCGAAATTCCTTATGATGTGGTTTACGATGAGGAAGTGCTTGCAGGTAAACTCTTGCTCTACGATTGGCTTCACCTTCACCATGAGGATTTTACGGGACAATATGGAAAGTTTTGGGCCAATTACAGAACCCAACTTTGGTACCAAGAGCAACAGCGGAGCTCGGAGGAAATGGCACAAAAGAATGGTTTTGCGAAAGTTTCGCAAATGAAACTCGCGGTGGCAAAGATGATTCGTGACTTTACCTCCGGAGGTGGATTCCTCTTCGCCATGTGCTCTGCTGCTGATAGTTACGATTTAGCTTTAGCTGCCGAAGGCGTTGATATTTGCGATACTCCTTTCGATCACGACCCCATGACTCCCAATGCACAACAAAAGATTGATTTCTCCAAAACATTTGCTTTCACCAATTTTTCCATAGTAACCAATCCCTATCAATACGAAATTTCTAACATTGACGTGGATGCTTTTCAGCGGCAACAAAAAGTAAACGAGCAAAACGACTTTTTTACCTTATTCGATTTTTCAGCCAAATGGGATCCTGTGCCCAGCATGTTATGTCAAAACCACAGCGCCATCATTCATGCATTCTATGGCCAAACCACTGCTTTTGATAAAAACACCATCAAAAGTAGCGCCTTGATAATGGGCGAAAACAAAATGCTTAACGAAGTTCGTTATCTGCATGGCGAATACGGCAAAGGAACTTGGACTTTTTATGGTGGACACGATCCTGAAGATTACCGCCACCTTGTGGGTGACCCTCCCACCGACCTTGAGCTCTTCCCCAACTCAACGGGATATCGATTAATTTTAAACAACATTCTCTTTCCAGCAGCGAAAAAGAAAAAACAAAAAACTTAGCGATGAATAGAATTAAACCCGACATACAACTCTTTGTGATGCTATTTTTAGTCATGTTTTTCTTGGCTATTTCAGCATTTACCATCGATAAGATGATGACAAATCCAGCACCCGTTACTCCAAAAAAAGTGGTGAGCATTATTAAGGAAGCCTACAAAGGACCTCCAAAACAGACCTACAAAAAATATGTCCCCCTTCGTAAAGATAAGTACGAATTGCATCGTGAAATGGCTTCTTCCTTTGGAATACCTGTAATTGATAATGAAACTGTTTTAAAGAAATACATCTCCAATGGCAAGCTGCAAAGAATTCAAAATAGCCAAGGTTATAAAATTCATGACCTTACCTATAGCAAGCCCTACCTCAATGCCTCTGCCAAAAAAACTTTACAAGAAATTGGAGTAGCTTTCAGTCATACTGCTGGTTACGGACAATATTTTATGGTTACAAGCCTTGTGCGAACCCACGACTCACAAAAGGCACTTACAAGAACCAACGTCAATGCTACCAGAGGCATAAGCTCTCACAGTTATGGTGCTTCCTTCGATATTTCATACATTCGATTCAATGGGATTAAAGGCGACAATTCCAAGTTGAGATCCATGCTCGAAAGCATTCTCTACGATATGCAACAGCAAGGTAAAATTTACGTCTTAGTGGAACGAAGGAGTGCTTGTTATCATATCACCCCAAGAAATTAGAATTGACAGTTTTCATTAAAAAAGCATTAGTTTTGTCGCCTTTAATTTATTAATAAATAGCAAATTATGTCAGTAGCAAATAACATACACAAATCCAAAGTAACCACTCATGTGCTTCAAGAGATGAAACTTAAAGGCAACAAGATTGCAATGCTTACAGCTTATGACTTTAGCTTTGCCAAAATTCTTGACAGCTCAGGCATCGACGTAATTCTTGTGGGCGACTCAGCCTCCAATGTCATGGCGGGCTTTAGCTCTACCCTTCCCATCACTCTAAACGATATGATTTACCACGCTTCATCGGTGGTGAGAGGTGTCAATAGACCTATGGTTGTGGTGGATTTACCTTTTGGAACCTACCAAGGCAACAGCAAAGAAGCCCTTTTGAGTGCCATCCGCATCATGAAAGAATCGGGTGCCAACGCTGTAAAAATGGAAGGTGGCGAAGAAATTCTTGAATCTGTTAAGCGAATTATATCCGCAGGTATTCCTGTGATGGGACATTTGGGACTTACACCTCAATCCATTCATAAGTTTGGAACCTATATAGTAAGAGCCACAGAGGATGGAGAAGCTGCCCAACTTCGCAAAGATGCTCTGCTCTTGGAAGAAGCAGGTTGCTTTTCACTCATTCTCGAAAAAATACCCGCCCAGCTAGCAGGAGAAGTTACCAAATCGGTTCGCATCCCCGTCATTGGCATTGGAGCTGGAAATCAGGTGGACGGTCAAGTTTTGGTTTTGCACGATATGCTTGGGATTACTCAAGATTTCTCGCCACGATTTTTGCGTAGATATCACAATCTTAGAGAGGAAATTATGGGTTCGGTAGAAGCTTATATTAAAGATGTGAAAACGGGCGATTTCCCCAACGAGCGCGAACAATACTAATGAGTTTAAACTTGGCTCCAAGGGTGTTATTTGAAGACAATCATCTTCTTATAATCAACAAATTGGCTTCGGATTTGGTACAAGTGGACCAAACTGGCGACCCATCGCTCGAAGACCAAGTGAAGCAATACATCAAAGAAAAGTACAATAAGCCTGGAGCTGTATTTTTAGGTGTCGTACACCGACTCGACCGCCCCACCAGCGGAGCCATTATTTTTGCCCGTACCGACAAGGCTTTGAGTAGATTAAATGAGTTGTTGCGAAACCACAGCATCAAAAAAACCTATTGGGCCATCGTAGAAAAAGCACCTCCCAAACCCACCGACCGACTGGTACATTATCTTAAAAAAAATCAAGCCACCAATAAGTCAAGTATTGTAAAAAAAGAAACTGAGGGTGCACAATTGGCGGTGCTCAGCTACCAACAGTTGGCCTCATCCGAACACTATCATCTACTTGAAATTCAACTCGAAACAGGTCGGCATCATCAAATAAGAGTGCAACTATCGAGCTTAGGCTGCATCATAAAAGGAGACTTGAAATATGGAGCTAAGCGTAGCAATTCCGACGGAAGCATTAGCTTGCATGCTCGTAAGTTAGAATTTACACACCCCATTCAAAAAACGCCCCTTTTCGTCGTTGCCCCTTGTCCTCAAGATCCACTTTGGATATTTTTTGAGAAGCAATTATCATAAAATTGTTATTGCGCTTTCACCCCATTTGCTTAGTTTTGCCTTATGTTTTTCAAATCGCTTTTCAAATCGAACCCCCAGCACCTACTCCAAAAACCTTTGGATATGGGCGCATTGAGAACGGACGTTCACTCACACCTTATTCCTGGCATCGATGATGGAGCCAAGACCATGGACGAAAGCATTGCTTTGATAAAAGCCATGAAACAGATGGGTTATCGAAAACTGATTACCACCCCTCACATCATGAACGACTATTACCGCAATAATCCAGAGATTATTAAATCGGGTTTAGAAAATCTCAAAAAACGATTGGTGGAGGAAAAAGTGGAGATGGAGATGGAAGCGGCAGCGGAATACATGCTGGATGATGGGTTTCTGAATAAATTACGTGAAGAACCGTTGTTAACTTTTGGAAACAAATTTCTTTTAGTGGAAATGTCGTACATTGCTGAGCCGCCCAATCTGGCACAGATGCTTTTCGAGATTCAAACTTCGGGTTATAAAATTGTTTTGGCCCACCCTGAGCGATATAATTATTGGCACAATCAGAAGCAAAAGTACACCGAAATGTATGATCGCGGAGTGTATTTACAACTCAATATCAATTCCTTAACAGGATGGTACAGTCTGGAAAGCAAAAAGATGGCCGAGTGGCTCATTCAAAATAAATTGGTAAGCTTTGTTGGTAGTGATTTGCACAATGAAAACTATTTGGCTGAATTAGAAAAATCGAGGTCTTATACCCTACTAAAACAGTTGATGGAAGAAGGTAAACTCCTCAATTCGAGATTGTAACGACTAAAATCTATATGCAGTACGGATCGGATGGCGATCGGAAGCTGGCTACTTTCCTGTCAAACTACACCGAAGTTTGAGCGGGGCAGAATGCTTGAATTA
>DZDC01000019.1:0-7151 GCA_022736595.1 Draconibacterium orientale
TCAAATTATATGAAGCAGCCTTTTTTATTTCCAGCTAACGTTTATTCAACGATAAATTTGGCAGTCATAATTTCGTCTTCGTTCTGCATTCTAATGAAGTAGATACCTTTACTAAGGTGAGTTAAATCAAAGTTTTGTGAAAACTTATTACTGATTGAAACCACTTCTGAATAAACCCTTTCACCAAGACTATTCAAAACCTCAAACTGAGTCCGTGAACTTGGATTAGTGCTTTCTACCAAAATAGTGAAACTTCCTTTGTTAGGATTGGGATAAAGTATTAGTTTACTTTGATTACCTTGAGCTACAGATATTGAAATATGACCTGCTTGAGCACTGTTGGCAGTATTGGATCTAGAGCTGTTGTAATTGGTATTAGCCTTCGAGAACACCGAATCGGGATAACAGCTATGAGGAGCCATCACTTCAATCTGGTAATACAGATTTCCAGAAGGAGGAGTAAGATCGGTATAGCTGGAAAGTGAACTTTGTATCTGAGTTAATAATTGAAGTTGAGTGCTATCAGAACCTCTATAAATACGGTAAGAACCAAAGTTAAAGCCTTGATATCCATCCCAAATCAAGTTCCAAGTATTGTTTAATCCCGCATTGATGTTCAAGTGAATGGTTTTATGAATTTGACTTGGAGGCGTTTCCATACCACAAGTATCAATAGCAGTAATGCGGTAGCGATAAGCTCTTTGCGCAGGATTTGAATTAGGATCGGTCATAATACTTGGTGCACTAAATGGAGTAGATCCAACCAACTCATATACCCCTGAAACTGTCGATTCACGATACACCTTAAAACTATCAATCATATTAGAGTTTTGGCGTTCCCAAATAATTCGATTAAAATTAGTGGCGGAGTCAATACCAACAATACAAATATTGGGCGATTGCAACAAAGAAGCATTGACCACAAATGGTGAAGAGGCGGTGGAACATCCATTATTATTGGTAACAGTAACAATAAAGCTTCCTGAATTATTAACAAAAATACTCGGAGTTGCGGCTCCATTGGACCATTGATATCCATTAAAATTGGTATTAACATAGAGTTCCATACTATCACCAGAACAAGGAATAATGGAGCCATGAGTCAAAATAATTGGAACAACCACACTCCACAATGTGACAGAATAAGGTTGACTAAAGGCAGAACAAGCAGTATCCACCAAAAATAGCTGAAACAAACCAGTTTGTTTGGCAAAATACACTGAATCTGTGGCGCCTGCCAGTAAAATACCATCTCGTAGCCATTGGTAAGAAATACCTGTAGTATGATCTAAGCTATAAAGCTTGATGCTATCGCCTGGGCAAATGTTGTGTTGTCCATTACTTCCGATGGCAGGATTTAAAACGCAAGGATTGGGATTTCCACCAAGGCAATGAATGTAGTTAGATTTTACCAAGGTATCAAAACAACCTGTTTGGATATTTTGTGCAATCACCCCTACGGTATAATTTCCATCATAATTGTATTGATGTGATGGATTGATGAAAGTAGAAGAAATTCCATCTCCGAAACTCCACATCCAATAGTAATCATTTACATTAGGCGTTTGATTGGTAAACGAAACTGCAAAAGGAGGAATATTGAAACTTGTTTGATTAGCAGAGAAAGCCAAGCCAAAATCATTAGTATTCTCCTGCACAGTCACTGCTGAAGAGGTATTGGTACAACCGGTAACACTATTGGTAACCTTTACAGCATAAGAGCCACTTGCAGTAGCTGAATACAATGCTTGAGAATATTGCAAAGGATTGCCATCCTTAAACCATTCATAGGTAAATGGACCGCTGTTGGCTGAGAGGGTAACTTCGCCACCATCGCAGAAACTCGTGGAGCCTAGGGCTATGATTTGAGCTGGAGTGGTAAGAATATTAATGGAATTTGTAGTAAGTAAAGAATTACAACCATTTTCAGATACCATGAGGCTTACATTCTTAATACTATCTGTATTCCAAATGAGGTTATAGGGGCCTACACCTGATCCGGAAGCAATGGTCGCTTGGTCAAAGTTCCAATTAAAGGTAGCATTTCCACCCGATTGACCTGTATATTGAAGGCTAGCCATATCATCCTTACAAGCAATCGTCGGAATAGTAAAATTACTTGTAATTAATGGATTAACATTAATATTTATTTGATTAGAAGATGCTTTACAACCCAATTCAGTAACCAAACTAACATAATACCCACCCGATTGAGTAGTGGAAAAGAAAGCCAAAGTATCAGCAAATGAAGTAATTACATCATTACTATCGTACCATTGGAATTTGTAATTTGAACCACTGTTCGCAAACAATGAAACACTATCTCCATGACACACATTGGGACTTCCAATTGCCGTGGCAATGGCTTGTGCCTCTATAATATTGATATAATCGTTGTAATAAGGAGAAACACATCCACTATCTGTAACTTGTAGTGATAATGCTTTAACTCCAGAACTATTCCACTTGAGCTGATAAGGACCCGATAGAGTTCCCGATTGAATAGTTGCATTATCAAAATTCCAAGCGAATGTAGCGGCAGAGCTAGCAATTCCAGTAAACGAAACCAATGTAGTATCATTTTTACAAACCGTTGCATTCAAGTTGAATGAAGCCACAGCAATGCCAACCACTCTCATATTTTGCGATGCTGAAGCAGTGCAGCCATTGCCATCGGTAAAGGAATAATCGATGGCATTTAATCCAACATTAGCAGCTGCTGGATAAAATTTACTTTGCGTACTGCTTATAAAATTTCCTGAATACATGCCCCCTGAAGGACTTCCACCAGTTAAGGTAACTTCATTTAGATTTTTACAAACATCTGCAAAAGCGGATATCGTCACTATTGGCAGGTCGTTCACTAAGGTTGTAACTGTATCAGAATTGCTACAATTTGTGGTCGGATGGGTATAGTTGTAAACTATGGTTGTATAACCAATAGTGGCTGATGATGGCGAAAATAAAGATCCTGTAACGCCATTACCTGTGAAGGAACCTCCACTTGGAGAAGCACTTAAAGTAACGTTTGAAGCATCTTTACAGTATTGGGATTGAAGTAATGAGGTAATCATAACATTCGGTTGTGGATTAACCAAAGTCATGATAGTATCAGCATTGGAACATCCATTACCATCAGAATATTGATAAATGATGGTAGAATTACCCAAAGTTGCCACCGATGGATCAAAATTTCCACTTTGCACGCCATTACCAGTGAATATTCCACCGGTGGGCGTAGCCGATAAAGCAACTATTGCTTCGGTTTGGCAATAAGCTGCATTCAGAGTGGTGTTAATACTCACCAAAGGAGTTGCATTTACTATCACCATAACTGAATCCATGCCTGAACAATTTTGAGCATTGGTATAGTTATAATAAATTGTGTTGTTTCCAAAAGCTGCCGTTGCAGGATTAAATGCATTTCCAACAACTCCATCTCCACTGAAACTTCCTCCTGAAGGAAATGCTGATAATGATACCATAGAGTTATTTTGGCAATATTGTGACTGAACAGATGTAGTAATTATAACCGTAGGACTTGGATTAACCAAAGTCATGATAGTATCAGCATTGGAACATCCATTACCATCAGAATATTGATAAATGATGGTAGAATTACCCAAAGTTGCCACCGATGGATCAAAATTTCCACTTTGCACGCCATTACCAGTGAATATTCCACCGGTGGGCGTAGCCGATAAAGCAACTATTGCTTCGGTTTGGCAATAAGCTGCATTTAAGGTCGATGTAATACTTACAGCAGGAAGCGCTTGAACATCAATGGTAATTGAATCTTTTGAAGAACAGTTATTTGCAGAGGTAAATTGGTAAGTAATCGTTTGAATTCCTACGGCTGAAAGAGCAGGATTAAATACATTTCCGCTCATTCCGCTTCCAGAAAAAGTTCCTCCACTGGGATACACGAAAAGCGTTACTGGTAGTTCGTTTTTGCACATCAAAGTATCAACAGTTGAAACAATACTGACCATAGGCTGAGGATATACCATTGTAGAAATCGTGTCGGAGCCTTTACAACCGTTGGCATCCATATAGTTGTACAGAATAATATTTGAACCTATGATTGCCATTTGAGGATTAAACATTGTATCGCTAACGCCAGCTCCTACAAAAGTTCCACCTACGGGCGAAGCGTTGAGGCTTAAAGCCGGGTCTTGTGAGCAGAAGGATGATGCAATGGCAGTAGCATTCACACTTGGTAATGCATTAACTGTCAAACTAAAGGTATCTACATTTTCAATCACACAACCAAACATATCGGTAACCTTGTCAATTTTATACAAAGTTGAAGTTTGTGGGCTGAAATATTTAAATAAAGAAGTAAAGGCTGTATCCAAATGATGAGTAGTTCCTTCTGACCATTCCACTGCCATCGGGAAAAATCCAGATAAACCAATTTGAAGAATAGTACTATCGCCATTACAAATGGCTGATTTATTTCCGTTAATGAATGCGTTTGCAGGGTAGGTTGGCAATAAATAGATTTGATCGGTAATTTCTAAACCATCAGTATTGGAAACCATACAAACATAATTACCCGGAGTGGTAGCTATTATACTATCAGCATTAACGACAGCCCCTGATGGTAAAATCCATTTTGTGGAATACCCATTTTGAGGAAGCCCTGTTTTAAGTACTTTAGTTGTACCCGTACATAAATAATCATCTTCACCCAAATCAAAACTGAAGGATTCAATCAATCCCATATTATCCATGGCAAGAACGTAGTTTGACAATCCATTTTTATCAACTTCCACTCCCATCTTAATTACCTCACCAGCGTATGCAGATAATGGAATATAGACGTTTTGCAAAGTTCCATAATTGCTCACATTTGACGAATTGATATTTAAAATGGAGAAATAATTAGTATCGCAATCCGTGGAAATCATGATCTTAATATTATCCGAGAAATTTGCAAAACCAGTCTCTTGATCTGGGAACACTCTGATTTTAAAAGTGAGGACAGTTTTATCAGTTACCAAGCCCATTGCATTTCTATAATAAGCAAAGGGTTTCTGATTATTGTGCGAGGTAGGTGGAGTATAGTTTCCACTTGACTCATAGGACAACACTTTGGAATAATAATTATCCCAATGATACTCTTGAACATTAAATCCCAAATTGAATTCCCAACCATCAGGATGACCATCAGAATTAAAAGCTTCGATATGTGGAATGGAATCATACGACTTCATTTCTCCCTTTATATTAAGAGTATCATTGGACTTAACCGTATCACCAGAAAGCGTAGTAAACATTTTTAAATCTATTATTCCATTTCCTCTGGTATTCATCATTCCTACATAAGCATAGGCTATTTCGTCTGCTTGGAGGGTATCCGTCATCACAGAAGTAAAAGAGTAGTTGGAATCGATAAAAGTTCCGTTTAAAGAAAATGGAATATTGGTTTGAGGCTGCAACCCGAAGTTTTGTATGGCCACAAATATTGAATCCATTAGCTTTCCACACTCACTATCCCTTGAGGAGGTCACATCAACAACCCCAACATCTTTGGCAACTGGCACCCAAATTCTAATATCATCCACCAATGCATGATTCTCTTGGCCATTAGCCTCATTAAACCGCATTAAACCATTGAAACTCAATGAAAAGTTGGAACCTGCGAAAGCGCTTAGGTCATAGGTTAATAAAGTGTAGTTATAAATTCCGCTATTCCAAATTGAATCGCCATGAACGTCTTTTAGAAATACCGAATCGTTGGCTGCAACCCAAAACCAAGTATGATAAGGTTGGTAATTATTTTCATCGGTTCTTAAATAAAATGACATTTTCAAATTAGATACCGCACTTGCATTTACATTACAGGATTTTGCTCTGGATAAATGCTGTGAATTTTGAGCTAAATTTTGACTAAAATCACTACCATAATAATTCCAACCTTCATAATTACCTCCTGCCAACAATAACGAACTTTGGTCATTTCGTCCATGGTTATTATCGGTTGACACCCTACTTTGACTATTAGTTATGGGTTCAAAAAATTTATTTTTCCCATCGGTAAAGGTTTCATAGAAAGGAAACTGATTGATACTTTGAAAGGTTGAGAATTTCATACTAATGGTATCATTAAATCTGTTTTGTTCAGCAGCCAAGTTAACAAAAACTTGAATTTGGTGTTCTCCACCTTGACTAAGATTCAGTGGACTAGTAAAGGTATATAATAAGGTATCTTCTGAAGCAAGGGTACCTGAATACGTTTCATTTACAAGAGCAGAATTATCGAGTTTAAAACTAATCTGGAAATTACTGGCACTGTTAGTACCGCTATTTATCACTTTTGCAATGAGGGTTTGGTTGGCAGTGGTACCACACAAACTAAGAAAATCACTGGTTATCTCTTTTAATATTAAATTATTAGCCAATGGGGTAAATTCATCAGCACCCATATCAGGAGTAGTTGCACTGCGGGCTTGGCCTTCGATATCGTCCACCACTTCGGGTCGAGGCATTCCATGATTATTCAATGAAATACTAAAAGTATGCAAGTCCGTTGAGGAATTGAATTCTGGATTTATATTCACTGAATTGGAATCCATACCTGTTTGAAGCCAACTTGCGAGGCTATAATAATCGTTAACACCTCCCCCCGATTGATATAACCTAATTCCTTGAGCACCAAAGTAGTTATTATAATTGCTCCAATAATTTTCGGTACTCATATCAGAATAAAAGTTATAGCCTCCGCTAAAATTGGCCATAATATTATTGATGATAAAAACACTATTACCCGAACCTCCTAAATAAATTCCATTGGGAGCATTAGAGCTTAATTCTCCGTTAATAGAAATGGTGTTATGGATGAAGCCAATTTTAGACCCGTTGTAGCTACTAAATCCCCGAGAAACATAACTGGATTGGCGTGGATTGAGTAAGATAAAGTTATTGGAAACTAATGCCGAGTCATTTTGATTAAAATATCCCACGTTTTCAAATTGGATACCATATCCACCAAGGATGTGAATGTTGTTTTTAGAAATCTCAATGGCTCCAACACAACTATTCACATAAATACCTTTCATCAAATCGACAGAGTTACTCCCCTTCTTGATAACATTATTAGCAATTTGCGCATTTCTAAAGGTCATTAAGCTAATACCTAACTCACG
>DZDC01000019.1:7251-14982 GCA_022736595.1 Draconibacterium orientale
ATAATCTTGACCCCAATGGTAGCGTTGGCATTGGGAGGATTGGCCGCTCCAAGAATTGGATTATTTAATGCGCCAATGGCCAAATCATAATCGTAGGATTGAATTTCAAACTTAACATGTGCCCTAAAATAATTAAAAGAGCCCGTTCCTGTGGGCATACTTGCATCTTGATAAGCATTTATCGTTTTAAAACTAGAGAAATTATCTCCTGAAAAAAAGGGATAATTACTTCCATAACTGCCATCGTAATTTTCGTAAAGGATCATCAAATTACCTTGACCTCCATAGAAAAATGGTGTTTGCAGGTTAATTTGTTTCCAGGAATTTCCATCCCAAGTTATACTACCATTATACACCAACACCGCATTCACACTGGATGGAGAAATGTAATTAGAATTATTAAAAACAGAGTCGGAAACTACTGCCATGAATATCTTTTGATTATTCATAGTGAATGCCGATACCGAATTGGTGACGTAATACGACAGATTGGTTATGCTCCCAAAGTTGCCGCCAAATTCAGCAGCAGAATATATCTGAGCCGACCAACTGTAATTGTAATATCCGTTACAAGGCACCTCCATGGACGAAGAAGTTCCATTTCCAATGGTAACGGTTACGGGAGTCCCAGCAATTACCATTTGAGCAACTGACACCATTAATAGTAAAATGGAGAAACGTAAAAGTCTTTTCATAACAATAATTATCAATTTTATAAAGGAATCCATCTATTCAGCTTTTATACCAACACAACATTTGCAAATATATAAACTCTTAATTTTTTTTCAATGGTAATTTACCTATTTTTTGTGATTTGGTTAGCAAATAGTTTTTTTAAGGAACGAAGCCTTTTCAACAAAAAAAATGCCTGACCAAAGTCAAGCATTTCAATATTTAAGAAAATAAAAATTAAATCAAATTCATTCCATCAAATACATCCATTACTGATTTTACAGCAGCAGATGAAGTAACCAAATCACTCATTTCTTTTTCGTTAAGATCAATATTGATGATTTCTTCGATACCATTGCGTCCTAAACGAACGGGAGCTCCAAGATAAACATCATTCTGACCCCATTCACCGTTCAATTGCACGCAAACTGGGAATACATGGTTTTGGTTATTTACAATTGATTCAACCATTTGAGCTGCAGCAGCACCTGGAGCATACCAAGCGGAAGTACCAAGAAGTTTTACGATTTCACCGCCACCACCTTTGGTTCTTTCAATGATTGCATTGAGCTTATCTTCAGCAATTAATTGAGTTACAGGAATACCAGCCACCGTTGTATAACGTGGAAGTGGCACCATAGTATCGCCATGACCTCCCATCAACAAGGCTTGAATTGAATTGGGGGCTACATTTAATTCAGTGGCTAAGAAAGCTTTATAACGTGCTGTATCTAAGATTCCAGCCATTCCAAATATCTTTAAATGCGATTTACCTGAGGCCTTATGGGCAGCATAAGTCATTACATCTAAAGGATTAGAAACCACAATAACAATGGCATCGGGTGAATATTTTATAACATTGCCCACCACATCCATCATAATTTTTGCATTCACAGAAATCAAATCATCGCGCGACATACCTGGTTTACGAGGCAAACCTGAAGTAATTACAACCACTTCTGAACCTGCTGTTTTACTATAGTCGTTGGTATATCCAACCACTCTAGTATCAAAATGATTAATAGCTGCAGCTTGCCAAATATCTAATGCTTTACCTTCGGCAAATCCTTCTTTAATATCAATTAGTACTACTTCATCGAGGAAGTTTTTTTGAGCTAAAACATCGGCACAGGTTGCGCCCACATTTCCAGCTCCAACAACGGTTACTTTTTTCATATTTTATGGTTTTGTTAATGTTTTAAAGAAAAATAGGAGTCTTCATATTTGAAGACTCCTACTTTATACTCGATTATTAATTATTTAGCACTTGCTTTAGCTTCAAGCATGTCAGTGGTAAGTGATTTAGGACGCTCGAGTGAATAACCCAAGGCTCTATCCCAGGTGATATTAGCAAGCACGCCTATAGCCCGTCCGATGCTGAATAATACGGTATAGAAATCGTATTCAGTCACACCATAAAACCATTGAACCACTCCAGATTGAGCATCCACATTGGGCCATGGGTTTTTAGCTTTACCTTGTTCAAGAAGAACATCAGGCACCACATCGTAAAGCATGCTCACCAATTGGAATAGTTCATCGTTAGGCAAATATTTTAAACAGAAATCGCGTTGAACAGAATATCTGGGATCGGTTTTACGCAATACAGCGTGTCCGTATCCAGGTATAACTTGTCCACTTTGTAAGGTATCCCATACATATTTGCGCATTTCTTCTTTTGAAGGAACCTTTCCCCCCATTTGTTCTTTTAGCCCTTGAATCCAACGCAATACTTCTTGATTAGCCAAACCGTGTAAAGGCCCTGCCAAACCATTAATCATAGCTGAAGTTGCATAGTAAATATCTGACAAAGCACTTGCCACTAGGTGACCAGTATGAGCACTTACGTTACCTGACTCATGGTCGGCATGGATAATAAAGTACATACGGCTCACATCATCGTAAGGTTTGTCTTTACCCATCATATAGGCGAAGTTTGCACCAAAGTCTAAACTTGGATTTGGATACACTTTTCCTCTACCTTTATTATATAACTTATTATAAATATAAGCTCCGATGAGCGGCATTTTAGCCAATAGATTGGTTGAGTCTTCATAAGTTGAATCCCAATAATCCATTTTGCTCATTCCTTCTTGGTAGCGAATATTGAATTGAGATTCTCTTTCGAGTACCATTACAGCAGCAGAAAGGATGGCCATTGGATGACTGCCTTCTGGGAATGCATCGATAACTTCCCAAACATAATGAGGAATTACACGACGGTTGTTGAAGTCGATCAAAACCTCTTTCATTTCTTCTTGGGTAGGAATATCTCCTGTCAAAAGCAAATACCACAAAGCTTCAACATAAGGCATTTCTGCACCTGCGGGCTTAGGAAGTTTTTCAAAAACTTCGGGCAAAGTGTATCCTCTGTAACGGATACCTTCTTGAGGATCGAGATAAGAAATGTCGGTAACCAAACATTTAATGTCGCGCATACCTTGAATTACTTGCGAAATGGTAACTTGATCAATTACTTTGTCGCCATGTTCTTTTACCAGTTTGTTGATTCTTGGGCGATGTTCCTGAATCTTTTGGTAAAGTTTGTTTTTCAAATGAGTCATAATATTATGTTTTGTGTGTTTATATAGATTAATTGTACCATTCGTCTTTCGAACAGTTCCAACCTTAAAAATCTGCCAAGTTTAAATTTCCTTTTCTTTAATTTGCTCCAATAAAAGCAGCCTCAAAAAGGTGTCTAAAAGTATAAAGAATCGTTTATTTCACAACCATTAAACTTTTAGTTTTGTTTGGTTTAAAATTGATATAAATTGGTTTTAAAATGGTGTAGGCGACATCATAAAAAGTAATAGAAATTGGCAAAAATAAAAAAGCCAAGAGAGAAACCACTGAGTTCCTCTCTTGGCTTGATATTAAGGATTACTTTACTTTTTGAGCATCAACCACAGCAATTGCAGTCATATCCACTATTTCGCGCACAGAGCTCGATAGTTGAAGTACGTGTACAGGTTTTTTCAATCCCATCAGGATGGGACCGATGGCTTCAGTACTTCCCACTTCTTGCAAAGTTTTGTATGCTATATTTCCTGAGTTAAGACTTGGAAATATTAAGGTATTAACTTGACGGTTGCCCAATTTTGAAAATGGATAACGTTCCATTCTAAGATCTACATTCAATGCAAAATTGGCTTGCATTTCACCATCCACCATAATTTGTGGATAATCTTTATGCAAGCGAGCCACTGCATTTGAAACCTTAGCTACACCTTCAAGCTCAGAACTTCCAAAGTTAGAGTACGACAACATAGCCACCACAGGCTCAAAGCCAAAAGTCCTTACTTCATCCACAGTGAGTCTGGTGATATCAACCAAATCATCGGTGGTAGGATGAGCATTCACAGTGGTATCAGCAAAGAAGAAAGGTCCCTTTTTGGTATTCATGATATACATACCAGCAATTTTGTTGATTCCTTCCCTTTTACCTATGATTTGAATGGCTGGGCGAATGGCATCAGGATACTTGGTGTTCACACCTGAGATCATGGCTTCAGCCATACCTGTTTCAACCATGGCAACGCCAAAGTAATCGCGGTCGAACATCAAGCGTTCGGCTTGGCGAATGGTAACCCCTCTGCGTTGGCGTTTGTTGAATAAAATTTGAGCAAACTCTTTGCGTTTTGCTTCAAAGCTTAGGCACGTATTATCAATGATTTCGATACCAGTAAGGTCAATCTTGTTGGCGCTAGCAATTTGATTTAAGGCTTCTTTTTCACCTAATAGAATTGGAATAGCAATGCCATCTTGTTTTGCCCGTGCTGCTGCTTGTAATACATTGGAATGGTTGGCATCGGTAAATACTACTTTGCGAGGATCGTGTTTTGCTTTGATATAGGCTGCCCGCATAATGCCATTATCTGTTCCCATACGTAAGCGCAATTTTGCCTTATACTCATCCCAGTCGGTAATTGGACGGGTGGCTACTCCTGAATCAATGGCTGCTTTAGCCACAGCGGTAGAGACATATTCAATAAGTCGAGGATCAAGAGGTTTTGGAACGATGTATTCTATACCAAAACTCATTTCAGTTTTGTTATAAGCTTTTTTCACCACATCGGGTACAGGTTGTTTAACCAACTCGTAAAGGGCATATACAGCAGCCTTTTTCATCTCTTCGTTGATGGCTTTTGCACTAACATCAAGAGCCCCTCTAAAGATATATGGGAATCCTAGAACGTTGTTGATCTGATTGGGATAATCGCTTCTGCCAGTGGCAAATATCAAGTCGGAACGGGTGGCCATAGCATCGTCATACGCAATTTCAGGATCGGGATTGGCCATGGCAAAAACAATGGGATTGGGAGCCATACTGGCCAACATTTCTTTCGACATGGCGCCTTTTGCACTAAGTCCTAAGAAGATATCGGCACCCACTAAAGCTTCGCTAAGATTTTTCAAATCTGTATCCCTTACAAATTCCATTTTAGCTTTGTTGAGATCGGTACGGTGTTTATTTAAAACACCTTTACTATCGCACATAATCACATTTTCGGGTTTAACCCCTAAGCTCATGTAAAGTCTAGTACATGATGAAGCAGAAGCTCCAGCGCCACTTACCACGAGTTTTACTTTAGAGATATCTCTTCCGGTAAGTTCAAGGGCTGAAAGAAGTCCAGCAGCTGAAATAATGGCAGTACCATGTTGATCGTCGTGCATCAGTGGAATATCCAATTCCTTTTTGAGGCGATCCTCTATTTCAAAACACTCAGGTGCTTTGATGTCTTCAAGATTGATACCTCCAAAAGTAATGGCGATGTTTTTTACCGTTTGAATAAATTCTTCGATGTCTTTGGTACTTACTTCGATATCGAATACATCCACGTCTGCGAAGATTTTAAAAAGCAATCCCTTTCCTTCCATTACTGGTTTTCCGGCACCTGCTCCAATATCACCTAGACCAAGAACTGCGGTTCCGTTTGAGATCACCGCCACCAAATTTCCTTTGTTGGTGTATTTATAGATGTCTTCAGGATTTTTCTCAATCTCCAAGCAAGGATAAGCTACACCGGGAGAATAAGCTAAACTTAGGTCGCGTTGGGTTGAATAAGGTTTGGTAGGCACCACTTCAATTTTACCTGGCTTACCTGATGCATGGTATTCCAATGCATTCTTTTTAAGTAAATTGTCCATTAGAAAAATGATTTGTTTGTAAAAATTATAAAAGAAAAAGCCTGCAGCAAAAAACTAACGTTATTGAGGATGACTTTGTAAGTGCAAAATTAGCCATTTTTTAGCTCTTTGGTAACATTTGTTAATAAAGACTTATCATTTGACAAAATTAGATTGTAGAGAAAAAATATTGATAAATGTTGTAATTTTATATCCAAATTAAAAACGGAGGTGATGCCTTATGAAGAAAAGAAAAATTGTCATTCTTACAGGTGCGGGAATGAGTGCTGAGAGTGGAATTAAAACCTTCCGCGACTCCAATGGCTTATGGGAAAATCATCGAGTGGAAGAAGTAGCAAGTCCCGAAGCATGGCGTTCTAATCCACAATTGGTACTGGATTTTTACAATCAGCGACGCAAACAACTCTATGAGGTAAATCCTAATGAAGGACATCGAACTTTGGTGAAGTTAGAGGATCAATTTGATGTGCACATCATAACCCAAAATGTGGACGACTTGCACGAAAGAGCTGGATCAAGTCAGGTGGTGCATTTGCATGGAGAACTCAAAAAAGTTAGAAGCGAGCATAACGAAAAGCTGATTACCACCCTTGAAGGATGGGAGCTCAAACTCGGAGATTTGGCACAAGATGGAGCCCAGCTTCGACCTCATATAGTGTGGTTTGGTGAAGCTGTGCCTCTCATGAATCTCGCTACTGCATTGGTGCAGAAAGCGGATATTTTTATCATTATAGGAACCTCTTTAAACGTTTATCCAGCCGCAGGATTGGTGTATGATGCTCCCACACACTGCAAAAAGTACTACATCGACCCTCATGCTTATGCCTCTCAAATGCATGATGTTGAACTTATTACAGCAACAGCAACCCAAGGAGTACCTGCATTGGTAAATCAATTATTAAAGGTGTAACTTAATGAATCTATGGGCGTCATTATTCCCGATATTAACTCCACACTAAAACCACACTTATGAAACTACAATCTGTTTTTATTGCCATTGGCCTTGCCATTCTCATTTTTTTATTGCTACCCAGCCAGATACTTAGCCCTTCCATCGAAGCCAACAAAGTGCTTGAAATGAGAAGTTACCCCTATTCAAACTTTAATAAAATAAAACTTTCCAGTGCCTTTGAAGCTGAATTGACGCGAGGCAACGAGTTTAAAGTGGTGATTGAAACCAGTGAAAATGTTTTCCCTCAAATTGAAGCTCAAGTTGAAAATGGTGAATTGCAGCTTTCTCTTAAAAAAGGAATTAATCACATTGAAAAACTGAAAGCCTACATCACCTTACCCCATCTTATTTCAGCAGACTTGAGCGGAGCTTCCTCGCTTCACTCCAAAAGTCAATTTACTGAAAAATTGATGGAAATAGAAATGAGTGGAGCATCCAGCATGAATTTATTGGCCGATGTTGACCAACTTGATGTTGATATTTCTGGTGCTTCTGATGTTGAATTGAAGGGTAAAGGTCAATATTTTGAATTGGAATCTTCAGGAGCAAGTGAAGCCAATTTTGAGTCGTTTGTAGTAAAACAAATTACCGTTGACTTGAGTGGAGCCAGCAATTGCACTATAAACGTACTTGAAAGAATTGAAGGGGAAATCAGCGGAGCTTCCGATTTGATATACTTGGGTAATCCAAGCACTGTGAATATTGAAAAAAGTGGAGCCAGTTCAGTCCATCGAAGGTAAACCTCTTGCTGTTGTATTTGAAAAGGCTATGGCATGGGTGCAGCATCCAATTCCCGAAAAGCCCTGCGTGCTTCCAGTGTATAAATGCTTCCAGAGTGATTAAGCAAAAGTTGCTGATAAAGTTCCTTAGCTAAGGATGTCTTTTTCAATTGAAATTGATTAATACGCGCTCGGTTTATCAAAGATTGATCGGCCAAAAGTCCGAAGGGATCGCGATCG
>DZDC01000019.1:15082-23795 GCA_022736595.1 Draconibacterium orientale
GCATCGTTGGCAATAAGTTTGCTACTGGCTCCGCTCAACACTTTGAGTTGGCTTTTAGCCCATTCCATCTCACCCACAAAATAATAAAAACGAGCCACTCTAAATTTAGCCTCAAAACCAATCACATCTTGTTTATAGTCCTTTTCCACTTGCTTATACAACAAACTTGCCGACCATTTTTGACCTGAAAACAGCATCATATCGGCCAATTGTAGTTTTGCTTTAGCTTTAATCGCAGGAGAAGCATTGGGGATTTGCTCCACCAAAGCCAACTCATCTTTAGCCGCTTCAATTTTATCCAAATAAAAAGCTTGTAAGGTAGCCAGATTAAGCATCATCTCAACGGTGGAAGCGTTGCGTCCTCTAAGACTTAACTTGTCAAGATATTGTTTTTCGAGCATTTCCAAATCGGCATGCACATAATTCTTCTGGCTGGTAATTTTCATGAAGCGAGCCTGCAAGAGTTGTTCTTCAGAAGCAGCAAAGAATGGATTATTAGACCCTTTACCAATCACATATTCAAAGGCTTCCACTGCCAAACTGTATTCCTCATTAGACAAAAGCACGGTACCAAGATTGTAAACCCTACTGCCCCCTTCTCCAAAACGTTGGTCTAAAGATTTTGCTTGGATCAGGGCAATATCAAATTCCTTTTGTTGCATCGAGAGCCAATATAGAAATTCGGCATACAGGGTTTCATTGGGATGCTTTTGGGTACGTATTAAAAGCTCCGTTTTAATGGCTTCGGTGGCGGACGTTTGTCGTGAGTCGGTTACCAACAGTTGCATCCTCGACTGCACCATTGGAATATAATCTGCATTATTCACTGCCAAATCTAGGTATTCGCTCGCCATGTTGGAGTAATTTCCTGTTTGAAAATAAAGCTGAGCAATCTCGATATTGAGTGGTGGGTTATTAAATTTATTTTTGGACTGTATCAACACTTCCAAAGCCTCTTGAGAATGCTGGCGCAAAATAAAGGCATTAGAAAGATCTATGGCTTGTTGTCGGTTTTGAAGGGTGCTTTTTTTGATTTTTTGATATTCCTTTTGAGCTTTTTCCTTCTCCCCTGCTCGTTCCATAATATAAACTTGATCCACTTTGAATCGATAGTCGTGGGGACTTTTGGAAGCTTCTGATTTAAGGAATTGCTGAGCCGTTTTATAATCTTCCATAGCCAGGAGGCAATCGAGGTAGCGATTATAGACAGTTGGGGCAGGGCTTTGACGGTAAACTTTTAAATAATAATCAGCGGCTTTAGCAAAATCGCCCTGTTGAAAAAACTCCGCGGCCAATTGCTCATCCACTTTAGGCTGCGCCATCAAATCCAAAGAAAAAATGCTTAGAAGCAGCACTATTAAAAGCCCTGTTCTAAGCATTTTATTCCATATTTTCAACATCGAAATAAACTACTGAATGTATTCGAAACCGGTGTAAGGCACTAAAGCTTTTGGAATACGAATTCCCTTATCGGTTTGGTTGTTTTCAAGTAAAGATGCTACAATTCGGGGCAAAGCCAAAGCACTACCGTTGAGGGTATGGGCCAATTGGGTCTTGCCATTTTCGTCTTTATATCTCAGCTTCAAGCGGTTGGCTTGGAACGATTCGAAATTGCTTACCGAGCTCACTTCGAGCCAACGTTGTTGAGCAGCGCTGTAAACTTCCATATCGTAAGTAAGCGCCGAGGTAAAGCTCATATCTCCACCACATAAGCGAAGAACTCGATAAGGCAATTCTAATTTTTGCAAAAGAGATTGAACGTAAAGGCTCATCGTTTCCAGTTGCTCATAGGATTTTTCAGGCGATTCGATCACCACAATTTCCACTTTATCAAACTGATGAAGGCGATTCAATCCCCGCACATCTTTACCGTAACTACCAGCCTCGCGACGGAAGCACTGAGAGTAGGCAGTATTTTTGATAGGAAAGTCCTTAGCATTAACAATTACATCACGGAAAATATTGGTAATGGGCACTTCAGCGGTGGGGATTAAGTACAGCTTATCCTCATTCACATAATACATTTGACCTTCCTTATCGGGAAGTTGACCAGTTCCAAAACCAGAGTCTTCATTCACCATTAAAGGAGGTTGAATCTCATTAAAACCTTGAGCTACAGCCTGATCAAGAAAGAAGTTGATGAGCGCACGTTGCAGACGAGCGCCTTGCCCTTTGTAAACAGGGAATCCAGCTCCGGTTATTTTATTACCCAATTTAAAATCGATGATATCGTATTTTTCAGTTAATTCCCAATGAGGCACGGCGTCGGCAGGCAATTGAGGCATTTGACCCCATTCTTTTACCACTTCGTTATCCTCGGCAGAATGGCCTGTAGGCACACTTGAATGAGGCAAATTAGGAACTTTAAAAAGCAAAAGATTAAGTTGCTCTTGAGTGGCATTAACTTGGTCATTGGCTTCCCGCGAAAGCTCTTTTAATTCGGCGGTTCGAGCCTTTTTATCATTGGCTTCCTGAGTTTTACCTTCCTTAAAAAGTTGACCTATTTCTTTAGCCAACTTATTGCTTTCGGCAAGGTAATCGTCGAGTTTGCGTTGCCAATCTTTACGTAGGTCATCGGCTTCAATAATTTGATCGATTACGGTCAAATCTTTGAAGTTTTTCTTCTGTAACCCACTAATTACCTGTTCTTTGTTCTGACGAATATAGGATACTTGTAGCATAATATGAATCGTTCTATTTGATTTTTAAAAGACTGCAAATTTAACTAAAAACCTTTTTTACGCTCGCCAATGACATAAATAAACCTTTAAAATTGGAATATGTTGCTCAAAGCTACGCACTCAAAGATTATCCAATGTTAATTTACCAATTTAAAAGTTAGATAAATTATTGTAAACATAAAAGTTAAGTTGTTGATATATAAAACCCAACAACAAACTCCAATGAATCTACCACTGCTTTTTAGCCCTGCGTTCTTTAGAAGTTACTTTCTTTTTATCGTCTTTCTTATCAGCACGTGGAGCTTTACCTTCAGACCGTGGCGATTTGAACTCACCTCGTGGAGCTTTGCTTTCTGGACGTCCGGGTTTTGAGTCGGACTTAGAGAAGGATCTACCTTCGCTGGCTTGTTTTGAATTGGCCATTTCGATAATAACCTCTTCGCCACGGTATCCCATAGACCTAAGTCCATCAAAAATTTGTTGACTGTATTGCTTATCTACTTCAAAGAAAGAAAAGCTTTTAAGAATTTCGATTTGTCCAATGCTCACCTGTACTCCTGGAGTAACTCTATTAATCATTCCAATCAGGCTTGCTGGATTAAGGTGATTTTTAAGACCAAGATTGATATGAAAGCGTTGAAAGCTACCATTGGGTCGGCGTTCACGATCTCTTGGAGCTGAATTGCGGTCGGCTCTTTCTTGTGAATACTCGGTCCTTCGCCCTTTAGGTTCGCGTTCATCTTGTCTTTGGTTTCTTCCATCGCTGATGCTATTAAGGTCACGGGCATTTTTATAATAATCGAGAAAACGATTAAATTCGGTTGCCACAAAGCGTTTAATAACCTCTTCCTTGGTCATCCAATCCAACTTTTTGTAAATCACATCCATAAAGCTGTCGATTTCGGTATTGGTGAGATCCACTTGTTCCATCACATTCACCAAGTTAAAAAGTTGCTTTTCGCAAATTTCACGACCATTGGGAACTGAAGCTCTTTGAATATTTTTACCCAAAACCTTCTGAATATCGCGCATTTTGAGGTGCTCGCGATGGTGAATAATGGAAACTGCGACACCTTTTTTACCAGCTCTACCAGTACGACCAGAGCGGTGTACATACACTTCTGCCTCATCGGGTAAGCTGTAATTGATAACGTGAGTAAGGTCGTCCACATCCAAACCACGAGCCGCAACATCAGTTGCCACCAACATTTGAAGGTTTTTCAATCGAAAACGACGCATCACAAATTCACGTTGCGACTGGGAAAGGTCTCCGTGCAAGGCATCGGCATTGTAGCCATCTTTGATAAGTTTATCGGCAATTTCTTTGGTTTCGGTACGGGTACGACAAAAAACGATGCCGTAAATACTGGGGTTAATATCAGCAATCCGTTTCAAAGCTTCGTATTTGTCACGGGCATTCACTTCGTAAACAAAATGTTCGATATTATCGGCACCCGAGTTGCGACGAGCTACTGAAATTTGGTTAGGATTGCTCATGTAATTGTGGCTAATGCGCACAATTTCAGCAGGTATAGTAGCTGAGAACAAAAGAGTCTGACGATTTTTTGGAGCATTTTGAAGGATGGAATCTAAATCGTCTTTAAAGCCCATGTTAAGCATTTCGTCGGCTTCGTCAAGAACGAGCCAACCAAGACGTTCCACTTTCAGAACACCACGATTGATGAGGTCGAGCACCCGTCCAGGGGTACCCACTACGATTTGAGGTCCACGACGAAGCGCTGAAATTTGTGGTTCGATGGAAGCCCCACCGTACACCGAAGCAATCTGAAGCTGCGGAAGGTTGCGGCTAAATTTCTCCATTTCATTTGAGATTTGCAAAGCCAACTCGCGCGTAGGCGATAGGATAAGCGCTTGGGTATGTTTAAGCGTTAAGTCAATTTTGTGAAGAATTGGCAATCCAAAGGCGGCAGTTTTACCGGTGCCGGTTTGTGCATTGGCAATGAGATCTTGCTCAGTGCCAATTAAAAAAGGAATACATTCGGCCTGAATAGGCGTAGGATTTTGGAAACCCATCGCTTCGACAGCTTCCACAATTTCGGGGCGTAGCCCACTTTCTTTAAATGAGATCATAAAATAATTTGAGGTATGAAGGCCTATACTAAAGCCCTTTTGTAAAATTTCGGCAAAGGTAATACAATACTAATAGCGCAATACAATACAATGCATTTATTTTCAACGCATTGAAAATGGATAATAAAAACTAGGTTTAGAAAGAAAAATCTACCAACTTCCTCCGGCTCCACCGCCGCCAAAACTTCCACCACCAAAGCCTCCAAAGCCTCCGCCACTGCTTCCTCCGCCAAAGCCTCCACCGCCTCTGCCACTCATCATGCCCATCATCATCCAAAAGGGAAGCGAGCCGCCAAGATGATTGTCTTGTACGTTCTTACCACGCTTACTTAGCATGGAAACAAATACGATGAAAAGGATTATAAGAACAATAAATCCAGTGCTGTTTTTCTTACCTTTATGCGCTGCCAAATAGTGGTCGCCCGTAAATTCGCCTTGAGTCAACGACATCATTACATTCACTGCCGAGTCGATGCCAGCATAGTAATTCCCTTGTTTAAATGAGGGTACCATTTCAAGTTCCACAATACGTTTAGCAATAGCATCAGGGATTAAACTTTCGATGCCATAACCCACTTGAATGCTCACTTGCCCATTTCCAAAGGCATTTTTAGGTTTCAGAAGGATCACAATTCCATTATCGGCTTTCCCTCCTACTCCCCAAGCTTCTCCCAATCGGGTAGCGTAATCATTTTTGTCGTAGCCCAAAAGATCGGGCACACTTACAAATAAAATCTGAGTGGAGGTTTGTTGGTTGTATTGATTTAGCTTAATTTCAAGTTGCTGAGCTTCATTAGCTTGTAACATCTGAGCATAATCCTGTACGAGTGATTGTACAGGAGGTTGTTCGAAAAGCGGCTTTTGTAAGTCGATTGCAGGACTCAGAAAACTTAGGGTTAAAAAGCCCAAAAGCAGCCATACTGCTTTATTTGCCAAAGGAAATTTCATCGCTTAATTCGTTTTTATCGTCAGATTGATAAGGAAAGTGCATTTTTAATTGTTCGCCAGCCATGAGAATTCCTTTCTCAAGACCTTCAACAAATTGTTGCTGCATAAAATGCGACTGCATTACTTCTTTAATTTTATTCCAAAAATCGTCAGGAACCTTTTCATTAATTCCGGAATCGCCTAAAATGGCAAATTTCTTATCTTTAAATGCAAGGTAGAATAATACTCCATTTCGAAGTTGGGTCTGATTCATTTTGAGTTTATCAAACCAATTAGCAGCACAATCGAGCACATCGCCAGGGCAATGTGACTCGATGTGTACTCTTATTTCGCCACTGGTATTGAGTTCAGCCTGACCAATAGCGGCTTCGACCCTTTCCTTTTGAGGAATCGTAAACCAAGGCTTATCAAATAATCCCATGATTAGAATTCAACTTTAGGTGCTTTTTCAGCTCCTGCTTCACTGGCAAAGAATTCTTTTTGACTGAAGCCATACATATTGGCTAGCAGATTTTTGGGAAAGCCTAAAATGGTATTGTTATATAGTTTTACCACTTCGTTAAATTTACGACGCTCCACTGAAATTCGGTTTTCGGTACCTTCGAGTTGCGCTTGGAGTTCGAGGAAGTTTTGATTGGCTTTGAGGTCAGGATATTTTTCCATCACAACCATTAATTTTGATAGCGCTTGGGTTAAACCTGCTTGAGCTTCTTGAAATTTAGAGAAGGTCTCAGCGTTGAGATTGTTGGCATCAATATTAATGCTGGTTGCTTTGGAACGAGCTTCAATCACTTCGGTGAGGGTTGACTTTTCGTGCTCAGCGTAACCTTTTACGGTTGAAACCAAGTTGGGAATGAGGTCGGCACGACGTTGGTACGAAGTTTCAACATTGGCCCACTGGGCTTTCACTTCTTGATCTGCTTTTACCATTTGGTTATAGGATCCGGCAAAAAATTGATACATCACAATCATTAAAAAGGCAGAAACGCCAATAATAATCCAGTTTGTCTTTGTCATAATTTTTAGGTTTTAAAATCGATGCAAATTAAGACAAATAATTAGTCGATGGCTAGTTAAAATATTAAAAAAGGAGCTAAAGTTCTTAAAAACAGGCAAAACACCTAATAGTCAACCTAACTTGCTTTATCCCAAGAAATAGGTATTTTGCTGTTCCATTGAGAAATATCAAGGAAACAACTTGAGAAGCTCTAATATTTAATATATTTTTGCATCGTTAAAATTTAGACAAACCAAGTTAAACACAAGGGAATGCCCATTAAACGCAAAATACTTATTTTCATACTTTCCTTTGCAATAGGAAACATTGCGTTGTATTCCATCATTAACTTTCATCAATATCGTATTACGGGGGTTCAACTGGCCAAGTTCGACGATTATTTTATTAAAAAAGAAGAAAAGTATTTTGATCTCCTAAGTTATTCGACCGACCTAAGTCAAATTCTAATCTGCATTGATCTGATTCCACCCATGGGGGCATTGGTAATTCAACGCATGAGAGCGCTTGATTTGTTCCATAGTCCAGCCCTTTTTTCAAATCCCATTTGGTTAAAGCCCTGGCTCAACATTCCCTTACCCATCCGAGGCTCACCGAGCTGCTAATTTCCTATTTTCATTTTTTTCACCCATTTCTTTGGTTTAATTCATTTTAAACTATTGAAATACGTACTCAATTAATTTTACTTTTTTGGGTGACTGGTGATTTCAATTGATGGAAAACATCCTAATTACAATTCAAATTTTCAATATTAACATTTTAAATCAATATTTATGAAACGAATTTTTACCTTATTCTTACTTGTAGCATTGGGCATCCAGCTTACTGCCAGTCAAAAAGACTCAGTAATTACAGGAGCCAGTTATGGACAAGATGTGTATTACAGTTTAAAAACCGGAACTGTAACCACTGTGGCACGTGCCAATTGGGATATTGCTTTCACCACCAACAAGATGAGCAGCAGCATACTCGTAAACGATGGCAGTGGTGTAAGTCTATACGCCTATGGCGCAGGCGATACCTCGGCTTGGTCGAGTGTAGATACTGCTGGTTTTAGCAGCTGGACTCCACTTTACAACAGCGAAGAAAGTTGGGAAGAAGGCGCTTTTGGCACCAATTCAACAGGACATCCTGATTATGGATGGGGAATCTATAATACCGTGACCCATAATCTTAAAGGAGATTCACTCTTTGTACTTAAAAACACTTCTGGATTTTACAAAATTTGGATCGTTTCAAAACAATCGGCAGCCAACATCTTCACCTTTCGATTTGCCAAACTCGACAACAGTTTCGACACCACCATTGTGCTCGATTGCAACCCATATATGAGCAAAAACTTTGTGTATTACCATCTAGCAAGTAAAACCGTACTTGATCGTGAACCTGCAAAAGACAGTTGGGACATACTATTTACCAAGTATATGGCCATTCAACCTCAAGGAAGTTATTATTCTGTGACAGGAGTACTCCAAAACAATGCCGTGGAAATTGGTAAAATGGAATTGGTTGACACTGCACTAACGGATTGGTCAGCGGCCACCTTTTCTGATGTAAAATCGGTGATTGGCTGGAATTGGAAAACTTTTAATATGAATACCTTTAGTTACGAAATTACAGACTCGCTGGTACACATCGTAAAAACTGTGGACGAAGATATTTACAAACTTGTCTTCACTGGATTTGCCGGTAGCAGTACTGGAAAAGTTTTCTTTACCAAAGCCAAACTTTCGGGTGTAGGTTTTGAAACGATCCAAGCTAATGGCTTTGTATCCGATATTTATCCTAATCCTGCTGAAAGGGAGATTCGCATTGATTTCAATAAATCGATGGATGCCCAAGTTCAAATTTATGACCTCAGTGGCAAATTGGCATTGAAAACCCAAGTAACAGGTCAACAAAATAACATCAACATTCAAAGTCTTACTTCTGGTTTGTACATTATCAAGGTGCAATCTTCTGAAGGAAGTGTTTCTCA
>DZDC01000019.1:23895-26459 GCA_022736595.1 Draconibacterium orientale
CATTGTCAAGCTCAAAAAGTGGATCAATCGGTTTACGAAATCAAGGTGATTAGCAGTAAAGATATAGAACTTAGGGGCGCCAACAACCTGACCGATTTATTGAATCAAGAGCTGAATATGCGCATCTCAAACGATCAAAGTTTGGGTTCCAGCGTGAGCCTTCAGGGCCTATCGGGAGAGCACGTAAAAATACTTATCGACGGGGTGGAAGTCATCGGACGAAAAAATGGACAAATCGATTTAAGCCAAATCAATCTTCAGGATGTGGATCACATCGAAGTGATTGAAGGCCCCATGTCGGTAGTGTATGGCAGTAATGCTTTGGCAGGAGTTATCAATCTGATTACCAAGAAGAACAATGCCGCCAGTTTGAGTGCTCAGGCCAGTGGTTATTATGAGTCAGTGGGCCAATACAATGCCGACGGTAGTGTGAGCCTTCGCAAAGGCAAGCATTTTTTTGGTGCCAATCTGGGTCGAAATTTCTTTGACGGCTACACCCTCAATCCCGAATTGCGATCGATGAATTGGAAACCCAAAAGGCAGGTGAACGCTGGTTTGGACTACAGTTTTCAAAACAATAAAAACCTACTCAATCTGAGTGCCGACCTCTTTGACGAAAAGCTTCAAAGCAAAGGAAACCTACAGGCCCCTTATTACGAAACCGCCTTCGACCAGTATTTTTACACCACCCGAAGTACAATAAAATCCGATTATTTCTACAATTTCGATTCGGAACTTAATCTCAATATTATGGCTGCTTACTCCAATTATTTTTGGAGAAAAAACACCTATTTTAAAGACCTCACCACCTTGGAAGAAGTGTTGGCACGAAGTGCCGATGGACAAGATACAGTCAACATCAACAGCTTTTTAAGCCGAGGAATGATCAACCGAGAAAGTACAGAGCGTAAACTCAACTTCCAAGTAGGATACGACATCAATGTTGAAACCGCTTTGGGTAAACGAATTCAAGGAACGGAGCAACAAATTGGCGATTATGCTGGTTTTATAAATTTGAAATATACTCCCATTAAAACCTTGACCCTGCAACCTGGACTGCGATACGCATACAACACCCAATATCAAGCCCCATTGGTGTATTCGCTTAACCTGCATTACAATACCAAAACCACCACTTTAAGAGCATCTTATGCCAAAGGATTTAGAGCTCCTTCCATCAAAGAACTGTATCTCGATTTTCACGACGTAAATCACAACATCTACGGAAATCCCAATTTGCAAGCTGAAAATTCTAACAATTTCAATTTTTCTGCCAACCGAACTTTCAGCTTCAAAGAGCAACAAATAGCACTTGGAGCATCGATGTTTTACAATCACATACACAATATCATCACTTTAGCCATGCTTCCCGACGGTTCGTACACCTATACCAACCTCGACAATTATAAAACTCAGGGCATCAATGTGAATTTAAAATACAATTTCTATCCACGCATTTCCTTAAACACATCCTACGCTTTATTGGGAATTTTAAATTCGGTAAGTAGCGAGCAACAAGCCGACTTCCGTTATTCGAGCAGCGTTTCGGCCAATTTTGAATATCAGTTTATTAAAGCCAAAACCACCTTTGCCTTATTCTACAAATACAATGGGAAATTGCCTCAAGTGATGTTAGATGCCAACGATCAACTGGTGGAAAACATCGTGGACGATTACCAAATTTTAGACCTTTCGATTAGCCGAAAATTCTTCAAAAACCGAGTTAAACTCACCCTTGGAGCTAAAAATCTTTTCAACAACACCATCATACCCTCTACCAATTCAGGCACTAGCGGAGTGCACAGCGGAGGATCAGAAATACCTGTGGGCTGGGGACGCACTTGGTTTGCACAGCTGAATTATAGCTTTAATAAATACAAATAACCCATAAAAATGAATTTAACGACCTTAATCCGAGCTCTTTTGGGAATAAGTTTGATACTTTCTCTAACCTCTTGTTTTAAAGAAGATGAAAAAATTGAACGCCACCAACCTTCGGGGGTGGCCATCAATACCATTGCCATGGGACAATATTACACCAAGCAAGCCTACTTCGATTTGGGAACCAATCAGATGGTGAAAACCAATGAAAAAGACCTTTGGGATCTCGCTTTTGATTGCAGTGATGGATTAGAGGTGTTATTGAATGCTTCAAAATTTATGAAAGCCTCGAGCCATAACGATACTGCCTTTTTTAGCATTACCGATACCCTTGGATTGCAATGGCACTATGATGCGAGCAGCGGAAACCCTGATTCATTGGCTTTAACACCTTGGTACCAAATTCAAAATTCGGATACTATTTTTACAGGATATACCTTCTTCATCGATCGAGGAATGGATGCGCTTGGTAATAAATTAGGCTTGAAAAAGGTAAAACTTTTGGGATATAAAAATGGCATTTTTAAGGTACAATTTTCAAATTTAAATAATTCTAAATTTCAAATTGTGGAAGTAACCCAGCAATCGGAATATAACTTTGTACAGATTGACTTGGATGGAGAAATGCCCACCATGACTTTAGAACCCCCAAAGGAAGATTGGGATTTGTTTTTTACCCAATA
>DZDC01000127.1 GCA_022736595.1 Draconibacterium orientale
CGCGCTTCGTTCGGGACGAAGAGGCCGTAGGTTCGAATCCTATCACCCCGACTTCAAAAGAGGCTCATTCCTAATTTTTGGTGTTGAGCAATATTTATTTTTTCTAACGTTTATTGGCTAATTCATCATTTATCCTTGAAAAATACTTTTAATAACTTCAGTAAATTAATTTGGCTAAGTCTGCTTCTAACAGGAATAGCCATGTCTGCATGTCGTAAAGAAGACACTTTATACCAAGGCTCAGCCAGTTTGAATTTCTCAGAGGATAAAATTTTATTCGACACCTTGTTTACCACCATTGGCTCTAGCACCTATATCCTCAAAGTCAGCAATCCTTACGATGATAAATTAAATATCGAACGCATTGCACTTGCCAGAGGCAGTCAATCCAATTTTAGAATGAATGTGGATGGCGTATCCGGAATTACTTTTAACAATGTCGAAATTCCGGCCCATGATTCCATTTACATTTTCGTTGAAGTAACTATTGATCCAACTGCAACTTCCACTCCTTATTTAATAACGGATAGCATTTTGTTTACCACCAATGGTAACCTCCAAGATGTTGATTTAATTGCCTATGGCAGAGATGCTTACTTTATTATTGCCGATCGACATATTCAAGGATTACCTCCTTTTAAAATAGTTGCCGGAGAACATACTGATACCACTTGGACCTCCCAAAAGCCCATTGTAATTTATGGTTATGCTGTTGTTGACTCCACTGCTACCTTAAGAATTGAGGCCGGAACTGAAATCTATTTTCATTCGGCGGGAGGCTTATGGATTTACAAAGGAGGCTGCTTAAAAGTTACTGGCACCAAAGACAATCCTGTCATCTTTGATGGAGATCGACCCGAAGACTATTTTGACGATATGCCAGGACAGTGGGATCGTATTTGGATTAACGAAGGCAGTGTGGATAATGAGATTAACTATGCAGTCATTAAAAATGGCTTCATTGGCATTCAAGCTGAGTTTCTTCAGGAGGATATGGGCAACAAGATTAAAATTTCTAATACCATTATAAAAAACATGTCGGGAGTGGGAATTTTTGCTCGCTTTTCGAAAATAGATGCCGAAAATCTGGTTGTAAATAATTGCCAACAATATTCAGTGGCTCTAACCATGGGCGGAAATTACGAGTTTCGACATTCTACCTTAGTCAATTACTGGAGCGAAAGCGTACGGAAAACTCCAGCACTTTACCTCAACAATTATTATATGGATGGCAATAACACCATCTACCCTTTTGATTTGTATGCTCGTTTCTATAATTCGATAGTGTATGGAAATATGGAAGATGAATTGGTAATCGACCATGCAGGAGGATTGGCAGACGTTAAATTCGAGAATATCCTTGCCCGAACTACACAAAATACTTCTAATAGCAGTATCTGGGTTAATACTTACAAAAATTTAAATCCCGATTTTGTTTCCATCGATGATCAAGATTTCCATCTTGGACCCAATTCAGAGGTTAAAGAAAAAGGCAAAGCCGGAATAGCTCCTACCACCGACCTGGATGGTATTTTGCGCAATGTGAGTACCCCTTCGCTGGGTGCTTATGAATTTGTAGTTACTCCTTAGCCGCGAGTAAAAACCAGTTGACCTAGCTTTGACATTCGATCGTTGTATTGATATCCATCCACATCAAAGTGCTTAATTTCGTCCTCTGTTTCAATTTTATTCTTTAAGAGAAAAGCGGTCATTAATCCACGGGCGCGTTTAGCATAAACCGAAATCATCTTGTACTGGCCTTGGTTATAATCATAAAACAAAGGTTGCACCACTTTATGCTTAAACGAACTCAAATTAAGCACTTTTGAATATTCGTTCGAAGCCAAGTTGACCAGCACTTTCTGCCCTGTTTTGTCCATTTCCCCCTCGATGCTTTTCTTTAGTTTTTCACCCCAGAATGCATATAGATTTTTAAACTTTCCAATTTCTATTGCAGTTCCCATTTCGAGCCGGTAAGGGGCAATGCCATCCATGGGCCTCAAAAGCCCATAAAAACCCGAAAGTATCCGAAGATGATTTTGAGCGTAAGCAATTTGTTGATCATTAAAGGTTGATGCTTGTAATCCCAAGTACGCTTCCCCATTAAAAACCAGAAAGGCAGGCTTTATGTGCTCCTTTTCCAAAGGAAAATTTATTTCTTGAAAACGTTGAAAGTTGAGCTCTGCAAGGTTTTTACTTATCTCCATCAAGGATTGAAGATCTGTTACCTTGAATTTCTTTAGCACCTTGAGGAGCTTTGAACTTTCAGCCGTAAAAAGCAATTCACTGGCGGAGTACATTGAAGTGTCCACCTTGAAATTTATGTTCTTTGCAGGACTAAGAATTACCATCATATCATTAAATTTTTAATGCACAAAGATAAAAATTTAAAAATTGGCAAAAAATTGTATTTTTGGAATCAAATAACTGCACAAATATGATCCACTTAACTGAAGAACATAAAAGCCATTTTTGGCATCAAGCCCAAAAAATAAGTATTGAGGACGAACAAAAAATCCTCAAAACCATCCATAAGGAAATTGAACATTTGCTCGAACTTAATAAAGGTTCACACCACGGGAAACTGAATCACTTGATTGATCAAAGCCGTACTTTCTTGAGCATCATTGAGAACGAAGATTTTCCTATTTCTGAAACCTCACGTAAATGGTTGTTTTTTGGGCTCGGTTACCTCGTTTTGGGCATCGACCTTATCCCTGACAATATTCCTAGAATAGGTTATATGGACGATGTGGTGGTGGTTAACTGGGTTCATGGTTTACTGGAGGAAGACGTCCGTCGATTTGAGCATTTTCTTATGGCTAAAGATCGTACAAAGCCCATCGATTTTGCTGATTCAGGTTTGGCAAGCTCTAATGAATTAATAATTGGACTGCCGGGATTCATCAATTATAACACAGAGGAAAGCAGTGAAATACTTTTCGTTAAACAATTGCGACAAGTTTTTGGAGAAAGTTCAAACCCAAAAATCAATTATTTAAAGTGGTCGTTTTCATACTTAAACGAGTTTTCAAAAACCATTCAACTGATTGACCATCCATTGAGTTTGAAGCCATCCTTTGATTTTGAGACCTTAGCCATCGATTGGGAGCAGTTGAAAATTGACAGTTGTAACCTAGGTCATCGATTGGGCGAATTCATTAATTATCAACTTGATATAAATCCAGACCTAAGAATAAAACTCGTGAGTATGAATATTGGTGCTCTCATGGCAACAGAAGCATTGCAAATTGTAGAAGCCAAAAACATTCCACAATTGTATTTGATTGGAGCATCCATTTCCGAAGATGCCCTTGAAGAATTAATTGCAAAAAAACCCATTGAAATCCATAATTATTATTCAAGTAAAGACCATGCTTTAAGTTTTCTATTTTCTAATTTTGAAGAAGATTATCAGCCTGTTGGATTGGGAAATTTCAGAAATCAAATTCAATATTTAAATCAAAATTTGAATGTAAGTGATTTGATTGAACGACATCAAGAGTACAAATACAAATTAGAAGAAGTTATCCATTACCATTCATAATAAAATGCGAGCCGAGCTGTATAAGAGGATCCTGGTTTAAGCAGGTAATCCTTATGCATCCTATTGAAATATAGATTATAAGCTCCTCCAAGTTCAATGGTATTATGACGATCGAGATAGAATTTAATATTAAGAGTTAATGGCAAACCCACTAAAATTTTCGTGAAGTTTTTCGAGTTCCAATATTTCACTGATTCTTGAAAACTACCATCATTATAGAATTTATATTCCTTGGGTTTTAGTCTAAAATCAAAGAAGATACCCGTTCCCACACTTACTTTCCATTCATTTAAATACAGCACATTATACCTAGCTTCAAGAGGTAAACTAATATATTGAAGCACATATTTAGTCTCGTCTATGGCTTCAGGGTTTTCAGAAAGAGTCCAATCAAGGTACCAATTGCGACTCGAATACAACAAGGCTCCATGAAATTCGAGCAACCAATAGTAGTAATAACCACCACTTACTCCCACAGAGAAGTTGAGTTTAGGGATGTCCGAAAAATTTTTATTTGGATCAATTTTATAATTTATAAAGTCAGGTCCAAGTTTTACACCTATCGTATAATAGTTAAACTTTTTACGATGGTACTGTGCTGATATAGTGCCAATACCAACCATCATTAAAAGGAATACTATTAATAATCTAAAACCCATTTACCAAAATTATTTAAATCGAAACAATAAAAAAATCACGGCAAATTTAATCAAACATCTGAGATAAATGCAGTGATAAAGCAAATAAAAAATGTTGTTGGAGTTAATTAAAAAGATATATATTTGCAGCGGTTATACAAACATATAGTCCATTAATTTTAATTCTTCAAAGACCATAGATACAGCAAGCCTGCATTCAAATCTTAGTCCTAATGTTTTCAGTTAGGCAAATTTTCCTAAACACTTGACAAATCATTTAATACATAAATAATGTACGACTTAGAAACTCTCAAAGGGCTAAAATTGCCCGAATTAAGAGATATTGCTGAGAAGTTAAACCTAAAAAGAATTACAGGTTTAAAAAAAGAAGAGCTGATTTCCAGCATTTTTGATCATCAAAGCACTTTATCTATTGCTGAGCAAAGCTCGGACGACAGCAAAGAAAACAAACATCGAAGGAAACGGATTATCATCGACCCTCAATCTAGTTCTACAGGCGAAGAAACTCCACAAGCACCCACGCCAGAGGCCCCCGAAATACGTGAAATTAACACTCCAACCCGCGAAACTTTCGAAACTCGAAGAACAGAGCCAAAACCTTTTGCACCTCGTGAAGGACAAAAAAGCTTTGACCGTCCCTTTGAAAGAAAGAGCTTTCCACCTCGACCTGAACGCGAAAACTTTGATCGTGGTGAGCGCAAGCCTTTTGACAGACCGGATAAACCTTATGGCGAACGCCCTGCAAGACCTTACGAAGGTCATCAAGACAGACCTACCTTTGATCGACCTGAAAAAAGATACCCAGATCGTCCTGAGCGGAGCTTTGATCGTCAAGAGCGCAGTGCACCAGCAGAACGTAAAGACAGAGGTGGAAGCGAAAACTTTGAAAGTAGAAACAACACTGAACCAACTGAAAAACAGATAATTGAAGGTGCAATAAAAACTCAATACGAGCGTCAACAACCCAAGCCTTTAGATAAAGAGACTAAAGAGAAGATTGAAAATCTGGTTCGTTTTACTGAAAAAACTTTCCTCAGCGAATATGAAGGAATCAACTCAAGCCATGGAGTTTTAGAAATCATGCCCGACGGTTTTGGCTTTTTGCGCTCCTCCGATTACAATTATCTTACTTCACCCGACGATATCTACGTTTCTCAATCTCAAATCAAACTCTTTGGGCTCAAAACTGGTGACACCATCAAAGGTTCCATCAGACCACCAAAAGAAGACGAAAAATACTTCCCTTTGATTAAAGTTGAGAAAATCAATGGTCGTTCTCCTGAAGATATTCGTGACCGTATCCCTTTTGATTTTTTAACTCCCCTTTTCCCTGAAAAGAAATTTAAATTGACAGGTCATCCAAAGGAATCCATTTCAACCCGATTAATTGATTTATTTGCCCCCATTGGTAAAGGTCAGAGAGGACTTATAGTGGCACAACCAAAAACAGGTAAAACAGTGTTGCTTAAAGAGATTGCTAATGCCATAGCTTCCAATCATCCCGAAGTATTCCTTATTATTTTACTTATTGACGAACGTCCTGAGGAGGTTACCGATATGCAACGCAGCGTTAACGCTGAAGTAATTGCAAGTACCTTTGACGAACCTGCTGATCGCCACGTAAAAATCGCCAACCTTGTACTTGAAAAAGCCAAGCGAATGACCGAAAGCGGACATGATGTGGTGATTTTACTCGACTCCATCACCCGTCTTGCTAGAGCCTACAATACGGTAGCTCCTGCTTCGGGTAAAGTTTTGTCTGGAGGTGTGGAAGCAACCGCTTTGCAAAAACCCAAACGTTTCTTCGGTGCTGCCCGTCAGATTGAAGGTGGAGGTAGCCTTACCATTATTGCTACAGCCCTTACCGAAACCGGTTCAAAAATGGATGAAGTAATTTTTGAGGAGTTTAAAGGAACAGGTAATATGGAGTTGCAACTCGATCGTAAACTTTCCAATAAACGCATTTACCCAGCTATCGATATTGTTAACAGTTCGACCCGTCGCGACGATTTACTTCTCAACAAAGAAGCGTTGCAACGTTTGTGGGTACTTCGCAACCACCTTGCCGATATGAATCCCATTGAAGCAATGCAGTTTTTAAAGGACAAGTTACAGTACACCAAGTCAAACGAAGAATTTTTGGCTACCATGAATGGCTAATCTATTCAACGCTTTTGAATAAAAAAAGCACTC
>DZDC01000267.1 GCA_022736595.1 Draconibacterium orientale
ACCAATTTTAAATTAAGTTAAAGGCTGATTACTATCAAAGCCATAATATTTTCTAAAACTATTTCTTCTTTCTTATTGCAATAAAACCACTCTACACCTTCTTGGCAAAATTCTCTAAAAAGGAGATAGGGTGAAGCCCCGCCGGAGGCGCTCGACAACCTTGTCTAATCATTCGTTATGCTATTTTTTAATCCTTTCTTTTCCCCAATTCAAGATTAGGTGCTTGATGAATACCTGTGTAAATTTCTGCTGGTGTCTTGTAGCCAAGATTCTGGTGAAGTCGCTTGTTGTTATACTTATAAACAAACTTCCCAATCGAGCTTTTAAGATCAATCACCGAATCAAAAACACTTAATAAAATATCTTCATGTTTTATAGTTCTCCAAAACCGCTCCATGATTATGTTGTCGGCCCATCTACCCTTTCCATCCATGCTAATTTTAATGTTATTATCAGTAATCATTTTAACCCATGACTCGCAAGTAAATTGTGACCCTTGATCTGTGTTCAAGATTTCTGGTTTGCTCGTCGTGAACGCATGTTCAAGCATATCTAAACAAAATGACACTTCCATTGTGTTAGATAGTCGCCAGGCAACAATGTATCTGCTATACAAATCAATTAATGCAGCCAAATACATCCATCCCCATGGGGTTTTAATGTACGTTATATCAGTTGCCCAAACCTGATTGGATCGCGATATAATAAGTCCACATAACAAATATGGATAAATTTTGTGTTGCACGTTTCGCATACTAGTATTTGGTCGGGGATACATTGCTTGTATTTTCGCTTCTTGCATAAGTCGTAAAACTCGCTTGGCATTAATGTTATAGTTGCGCCTTTTGAGCTCAGCTGTAATTTTTCGATAACCATATGCAGGCATCTCAAGCCATATTTCACTTATTAAATTTGCGAATAGCGCATCCTCATCATTGGTTTGCGGCTCGTAATAAACTGCCGACCTTGGGATGTCTAGCAACAAGCATTGCGCCCTAATACTTAATTCGCTATGCATCGGTTCAATCGCGATTAATCGACTTTTCCGTGGAATTTCAAAGAGCTTTTTTTTAAAAAGTCATTCTCAATAATTAGTTGCCCTATTTTACGCTCTAAAACAGCCAATTGCTCACTGTTGTCTTGAACAATCCTTTTATCCCCCTTTACAAAAATGCTGGCCGCCTGCGCTAATAGCTCGGCTTTCCAATCCTTTATTTGTGTCGGCCCAATCGAATGCTTGTTCGATAGTTCCGGAATTGTCATGTCATTTTTTATTGCTTCAAGCGCTACCTTAGCCTTGAAGTCTGCGCTATGTTTTCTGCGTGTCATATTTTCGACCCCCTACATTATAATTATGGAAGTAGAATCAGCCTTTAGCAATCCCTAAAAAATGGTCCTAATTTCGGGGTTCAGTATA
>DZDC01000268.1 GCA_022736595.1 Draconibacterium orientale
CAAAGGGCAGCGAAGGGATAAAATACAACGCAGGCGAAAGTGCCAATGATATTATCACGCCTCTTTATAACCCGAATGATCGTAACGACGGTGGCAAAATCAACACCCTCATTTGCGATAACTTCAACGGCATCAACACCCCGATTCCCGAAGGCTTAACCCCTTATGTTAGTCGCGTTAAACTTGTTGATATGCTTGATTTTTCACGGGTGGAGTTTAATAAAGCCATTAGCTTGAATGTGAGTAAAAAGATAGACATTGAGAGCAAGTGGGATATTTACAGCTTAGACAAGCTTATTAGTATTATTCGAGGTGCTTCCCCAAGACCAATTGATAAATATATAACCGACGATACTGATGGTGTTAATTGGATTAAGATAGGTGATGTTTCTGTAGAAAGTAAATATGTAACTGAAACCAAAGAAAAAATAACAAAAGAAGGTGCGGGAAAATCAAGAAAAGTTAGTATTGGTGACTTTATTCTCTCTAACTCAATGAGTTTTGGAAGACCCTATATTTTAAAAATAAATGGTTATGTTCACGATGGGTGGTTGATCCTGTCAAACTTTGATGCAAAAATTCACAAAGACTACTTGTATGAAATCCTATCAACCAACTTGGTGCAACATCAATTCAAGCAATTAGCAACAGGGACAACGGTAGATAATTTAAACATCCAGAAAGTCAGTGCGGTAAAAATCCCCCTCCCACCTTTGCCTATTCAACAGCAAATTGTTGATGAATGCCAAGCAGTTGATAACGAAGTCAACACAGCAAAAACAACCATTAGCCAAGCCAAGGCGGATATTGAGAAAATTATTGCCGACGCTCAAGGTGGCGTTGTCAAACTTTCCAGTATTGCGACAACCAACCCATCTAAGCGTGAAATATCAGCTATAAATGAAGAAACAATAGTGTCTTTTATTGAAATGGCATCTGTTAGCAATGATGGTTTTATTGAATCTAAAGTAGATCGTCCATTAAGAGACCTTAAAAAAGGTAGCTTCACTTATTTCAAAGAAAACGACATCATTATTGCCAAAATCACACCATCGATGGAAAACGGGAAATGTGCTTTAGCGACAGGGCTCACTAACAATTTAGGCATGGGTAGCTCCGAATTTCATGTTATTCGCGTTAATGAAACCACAAATAACACATTTATTTTCTTCTTATTAAATAGGAATAAAATTAGAAATGAAGCAGAAAAACGTATGACAGGATCTAGTGGACATAGACGAGTGCCCATCACCTTTTATGAAGATTTAGAAATCCCCTTACCCCCGTTAACAGAACAACAAATCATCGTTACCCAAATCGAAGCATTAGAAGCCAACATCAAGCAAGCACAAGCCATTATTAACGACAGCAAAGCCCGCAAAGAAGCGGTTTTAAAATTGTATCTTTGAGTAGG
>DZDC01000128.1 GCA_022736595.1 Draconibacterium orientale
TCCTAACTTTGTTTGCGTTTTTAGGGTCGATTTTAGCTTCATTAGAGGCAATTTGGCGAGGTCAAAAAAATCTAATTTCTTTTGGCTCCCAACATTCTACCTATCACAGAATTGATTTAATACCTATTTTAGCAGTGCGATTTTGCAACAAAATTGATAACGCGAGAGGTTATTAGACGGACTGACTTTAGAAATTATAACCAAAATTCTAACAACGCACCAATTCAGACAAGGCAGGAGTTAGTTCATTCCTCGTACCATGCCGAAAAACATATTCATTAAAACGAACTTGGTAGAATAATACACATTATTGGTCGATTTCTCTGTTAAAAATCTAACTCATTCAAAGGATTTACTATTTTTGCTAACTCTTATTATTTATAATACCAATTAAAAACTATGTTACAAAAAATCACAACTCTTTTGCTGCTCGTGTTCATAGCAGTTGCAGCGAAGGCACAAACCTATGAGTACAAAGCCAAAGAAGCTGTACCCATGGACCAAAAAGTAATCATGGGTAAACTTGAAAATGGGCTTACCTATTATGTAATCACCAACAAATTTCCAGAAAAGAGAGCCGAGTTTTACTTGGTAAACAACGTAGGAAGTATGCAAGAAACTCCTGGTCAAAATGGATTTGCACATTTAACGGAGCACATGTGTTTCAACGGAACCAAAAATTTTGAGAAAAAAGAAATCATTCATTACCTCGAATCCATAGGTATGAAGTTTGGTCCTGAAATCAATGCTTACACCATTTACGACGAAACAGTTTACACCTTAAATAAAGTGCCCATTGAGCAAAGTGCCAATATTGACACTAGTTTGATGATTCTTTATGACTGGGCTAGCAATGTAAGCATGGAAACCAGTGAAATTGACGCAGAGCGCCAAGTTGTGCGCGAAGAACTTCGTACCCGTATGTCGGCCATGAGTCGTATGCGCGACGACGTAAATAAGGTGCTTTTTGAAGGTTCAAAATACGCTGTACATAACGTTATTGGAACCGTTGAAGTAATTGAAAAATCACCTGCTGATACTCTTCGTGCTTATTACAACGAGTGGTACCGTCCCGACCTTCAAGCCATTATCGCCGTAGGTGATTTTGATGCTAAAGATATCGAAGCCCGCATCAAAACCATGTTTGGTAAACTTGAAAAACACAAAAATGCTAAAGAACGCCTTTACTATCCCATACCCGATCATACCAATATTAAAGCTATTGTAACCAAAGACAAGGAATCTCCCTATGCTTTTACTCAAGTGGTTTACAAGAAAAATCCCAGCAATGTAAAAGATCAAAATGAGTATAGAGATGGACATATCGATGGCCTTATTTCGATTATGGTTAACAACCGACTGGCTGAAAAAACCTTGGCCCCCAATCCTCCTTTTATGCAAGCGTTTGCCTACTATACTGACTTAGTTCGCACCAAAGACGCATACTTTTGTATGGGAGTTTCATCGGCTGATAAAATCGTGACTACCTATCAATCGCTTTTGGAAGAAAACGAAAGAATTAAACGCTATGGCTTTCTTGAAACCGAATTGGACCGAGCTAAGAAAGAACTTCTTTCCGGTAATGAAAAAGCTTATAACGAGCGTAATAAAAAAGAAAGCGAAGATGTTGCACAAAAATTGATGGCCAATTTCTTAACTCAGGAAGCCGTTCCCGGTGATGAATGGGACATTGCCTTTGTTCGCGATATCATGAAAAATATTACGCTTGATGAAGTTAACAACATGGCTAAATCATGGATCACCGACGAAAACTTGGTAATTGCCATCATGGCTCCTGATAAAGAAGGTGTTGTACTTCCCACCGAAGCCGAACTTATTGCTTTGGCTACTGCAGTTCATGGAAAAGAAGTAAGCCAATATGTGGATGCCTCTGCCAACAAACCTTTGATTTCTAAAGTTCCAACTCCAGGAACCATTGTTAAAGAAGAAGTAGATGCCAAAAATGGAATCACACGTTGGACTTTGAACAACGGTGTGAAAGTGGTAATGAAGCCTACCAACTTTAAAGATGATGAAATTCAACTTTCAGCATATAGCCTCGGCGGCTGGAGCACTTTAAATCAAAAGGATGATGTAAGTGGAAAAATTGCCGCTGAAGTAGTAGATTTGAGCGGAGTAGGAGAATTTAATGCCATCGAATTGCAAAAAGCTTTATCAGGTAAAGTGGCGAGCCTCTCACCTTTCATTGGAGAACTTACCGAAGGTTTTAATGGAAATTCCTCTGTGGCTGATTTCAGCACAATGCTACAGCTCAACTATTTATACTTTACTGCAGCCCGTGCCGATAAAGATGCATTTGAAAATTATAAACAACGTACTACAACCGCATTGGCAAACAGAAGTGTTGATCCCCGTCAAACTTTCATCGACAGTATGCGTTGGATCATGAGCCAATACCATCCCCGCAAACGCAATATGAGCGTCGAAATGTTGGATGAAGCCAATCTCAATCGCATCAAATTTATCTTTAGCGAACGCTTCGGCGATCCAGGAAGCTTTACCTATTACTTGGTGGGTAATATCGATCCTCAATTGCAAAAAGATACCATCCTCAAATACTTGGGAGGTCTTCCAATGGTAAACCGTACCGAAATATGGAAAGATTTAGGCATTCGCACCCCAGAGAGCAAAGTGATTAAGCATTTTGAAAGACCTATGGAAACTGAAAAAACTACTGTTTTTGTTGCCTTTACCGGCTTAGCAAAAAAATACACCATCGAAGATCGATTGAACCTTGAGATGATTTCTGAATACCTCGATGTGCGTTTCTTCGAAACCCTCCGCGAAGATCAGGGAGGTACCTATGGCGCTGGCGTTTGGAATAGCTTCAAACATTATCCTACTCCAGAATATTCAGTGAGCGTATTCTTTGATGCCAAACCCGAGAAAGCTGATACCATGGTAAAAATCGTGTATAACGAACTCGTTAAATTGATGAACGAACCTTTGGACGAGAAAATCATTAAAAACACTGCTGAAAATAAAATCAAAGAATACCACGAAAGTGTTAAAAGCAATCGTTACTGGTTAAGTGTTATCAAAAACGACGACTTCGATGCAGAAAACATGAAAAACTTTGACTACGAAGGTTATTGGAAGAATATGAACGCCAAACAACTTCAAAAAGCAGCCAAGAAATTGCTTAAGAGTGAAAAAGCAGTGGAAGTGGTTCAAACTACCAAAAAATAAAGTTCCTCCATATTTTATGAATAAAGCTAAAAAGCTGCTTCCCCGCTTGGAGACGCAGCTTTTTTTTACTTTTGAATTCTAATATTCTGTAATTGAAACCACAATCCAAAGCATATTTCTTTGCCCTGTTGGCTGTTGGTCTTTGGTCAACCGTAGCCACTGCTTTTAAACTTGCTTTAGCAAATCTGAGTTTTGTGGAGTTATTATCCATATCAACTTTTGTGGCAACCTTGGTAAGTTTGATCATTCTGATTTCAGAAGGAAAATTCAAGCAGCTTTATCATCTTTCACGGAATCAATGGCTCAACTCCATGGCAAGTGGAGTTCTCAATCCATGGCTTTATTATCTCATCCTTTTCAAAGCCTACGACTTGCTCCCTGCACAAGAAGCCATGGTGCTCAATTATACCTGGCCCATCATGCTGGTGCTTTTGGCAGCTCCATTGCTCAAACAGCGACTTAAAGCAAGTTCACTCATTACCATTTTACTCAGTTTTCTTGGAGTGGTAGTCATCGCTTTGAAAGGAAATTTCACAGCCTTCCACTTCTCCAATCCATTGGGAACGCTGCTCGCATTAGGATCGAGCATTGTATGGGCACTGTTTTGGATTGCCAACCTGCGCTCAACGGTCGATAATTCGCTAAAGCTATTGATCAGCTTTGGCACTGGTTTCGTGCTCAGCCTTCCTGTGCTACTCATCAGCGAAACCACTTTCAACTTCAGCTTAATGTCGATAAGTGCTGCTATTTATGTAGGAATTGCAGAAATGGGACTTACCTTCTACCTTTGGCTCAAAGCCTTACAACTTTCGCAACGCACCGACCAAATTGGGCAACTTATCTTTCTATCGCCCTTACTTTCGCTTGGTTTTATTTGGCTTTTTCTTCAAGAACCCATACATCCTTCGACACTTATAGGACTGGTAATGATACTTTTAGCTACCTATATCAACCAACGCATTTCAAAAAAACAAGACCCATCCTAATCAGCGTTGAATTTACCCAATCAACGTTATGGAAATAATAAAACCCTACTTTTACAAATTGAACTTACGTTGTTAAATCCTTAGCGAATCAGCATTCCTTTTACCTCAAAACGCACTCAAAATGAATAAACTATTTGTACCTCAAAAGTTTAAATTATTTTACAAGAAATATAAAAATCAAAAGATTTCCATTCTTGACATCGGATGTGGAAACCAATCCCCTGCCATTACCAAATTTTGGTTCCCCAACTGCACTTACAGTGGCGTGGACAAAAGCAAGCATTACAACGATACTGCTCTTGATTTGAGTAAGATTGATCATTTCTATGAGCTCAATCTGGAGCAAGATAACCTGAGTCAAATTCCTAAAAATCATTATGATATCATCATAATGACCCATGTGATTGAGCATTTACAAAACGGAGATGCAGTATTGGTGAATCTTCTTTCCAAACTCAAACCAGGGGGCTATATTTATATTGAATATCCAGCATTTAGAAGTGTTCATTTTCCAAGTATGGAAGGTACGCTTAACTTTTTTGATGATCCTACCCACATTCGTTTGTATTCTCAAATAGAATTGTACAATCTATTTTTACAAAATCAATGCACCGTTATCAAAGGAGGCACTCGAAGAGATATACTGTTTATCCTTCTCACTCCCTTTTTATCTATTTATAACCTTATTAAATACGGCCATATTAAAGGCAGCGTCATGTGGGATTTGATGGGTTTTGCCGAATACCTTTTTGTGCAAAAGAAATAGACTTCGCTCAGAATAGTCGGTATCTTTTCTTTAAAAAGGAGTTCTAAATCGCTGAAAGCTTTCGGGATTAGAACTTCCGTTAAGCCATCCATTCGATAAGCTTACGATAATCGTCCGAATCCAATTTATAATTCGACCCGCGGGGTTTATTTTTGAGATATTGATTGAGAATAAGTTCTTGCTGGTCCACGGAAATATTCCAATCGGAAAGAGAAACAGGGCTCCCAATTTGTCTAAAAAAACTTCTGAAGTGGGCCGCCGTTTCCTGAGCATCATAAGCTCCAAAGAGGGCACTTCCCAACTCAGTAATTCGCTTTTCGGCACGTTCCGACATCAACTCCATCCAAGCAGGATATACGATGCTCAAACTTGCGCCATGAGGCATATCAAAGAGCAATGAGAGCTCATGAGCTAAAGCATGAACGCCCCAATCGCCACTGTTTCTTCCATGGTCAGTAGTTCCATTAAGTGCCATAGTGCTGGCATACATCATCCGCGCACGAAGCTCATAACTCTGCAAATGAGTCATCAACAGAGGGCCTATTTCGAGTACTTCTTGTAAAATTGAAAACACCAAACGATCGGGAAGTGGGGCATCTCCTTTGCCAAAAAAGGCTTCCATGCTGTGAGCCATGGTATCTACTAGGCCGTAAGCGGTATTGGCAGCATCAACACTTAGGGTAAACTCAGGATTTAAAAAGGATTCTTTGGGGTAAATTAAATCACTTGCATAACCTATCTTTTGTCCAACGCTCTCGTTTTGTAAAACGGCGTAAGGATTCATTTCGGTACCCGTGGCAGCTAAGGTCAATACCGAAAGCAAAGGCAGCGATTTTTCAGGCTTTTGTTGCCCTGTCATAAAATCCCAAATACTGTGATTTACACAAGCTCCAATACTCACCATTTTTGCAGTATCAATGACACTTCCCCCTCCCACAGCTACAATAAAATCAACCTTTTGTGTTCGAGCCATTACAGCAGCGGCATCAGCATCCTCGAGGCGAGGATTGGGTTTTATACCCCAAAATTCCACAATTTCAATTCCAGATAAAGCTTTCAAAATTTTTGAATAAAGTCCAGAACTTTTAATGGAATTGCGACCATAAATAAGCAAAGCTTTAGATCCATATTTTGGTGCAGAAAGCTTCAGTTGTTCCATGGCTTGAGTGCCAAAATGCAGGTTAACTGGGTTGAAAATGTTGAAATTATTCATGTTTGAATTTTATTAAATTTCTTGATAATCTAAAAAGGTCGAAAATTGAATCGACTTCAACAAAATTAATCAATTCCATCATTAAAATTGTCGCCCCATAATTAATAAATATGTTTTAGTACATGACAATTTTCAATTTAGACCGTCTAAGGTTGAGGTTGTATTGT
>DZDC01000269.1 GCA_022736595.1 Draconibacterium orientale
CATTGTTGTCCGGGATAAATTTTAAAGAGCAAGAGGGCTTTTGACCCTCTTAGCTCTTTTGTGTAACTTTGATTTGCTAAAAACTCAATTACACATGGATAAAAGTACACACTTTTTTGGACATTCGGTTTTCGGACAGCTGATTTCTTTAATCGATAATAGAATTATATCTGAGGCCAGTATTGAAAGTAAATCAGATCATTACGTTAAACGCTTTAAAACCAAAGACCATCTTATAAGCATGTTGTTTTGTTCCTTTGCCAAATGCACATCATTACGTGAAGTATCTGGTGCAATGCTTGGGTTATCAGGAAAAACAAAACATTTTCAACTTAAGCATATTCCCCGGCGAAGCACGTTGTCCGATGCTAATAAACGCAGAGACTCATCGGTGTTTGGTAACATATACAACAAATTGTTGCGAAAATATGGCCATCATATCTCGGACAGCCGGATAAAAGATGTTATAAATAAGCAGATAGAAATATTCGACAGCACAACCATCAGCCTTTTTAAGGATATCTTAAAATGCGTTGGCCGAAATCCCGAGAACGGGCGTAAGAAAGGGGGAATAAAAGTACACACGGTAATCAATGTTGATGAGACAGTCCCGAAAATGGTTTGGTTTACAGAAGCCGCAAAAAACGACCACATATTGCTCGAAAAGCTAAAACTGGATGACAATACCATCTATGTATTCGATAAAGGTTATAACGATTACAAGGCATTCAAGATCTTTGGTGAAAACCATACAGGCTTTGTTACCCGCATAAAGGACAATGCTGTTTATGAAACCATCGAAACCTGTCCAATTGGAGAAGAAATACATTCTGGGGTACTTGAAGACCAAATCATTGAAGTTACAGTCAAAGAAGGAACTATGGAAAGTAAACTAAAACTACGCAAAATCAGGTTTTATGACAGGGTTTTAAAACGGGAGTTTGAGTTCTTGACAAATTTGTTCGAGATGAGGCCTGACTTAGTGGCTGCAATTTATAAGCTACGCTGGCAAATAGAACTCCTGTTCAAGCAATTGAAACAGAATTTTCCACTGAAATATTTTCTGGGAGACAATGAAAACGCTATTAAAATACAGATATATTGTGCCCTAATCGCCAACCTGCTGATGACCGTAATCCAAAAGAGTGTCAGGAAATCGTGGTCGTTTTCAAATTTGGTAAGCTTTTGCAAAATTCATTTGTTCAATTATATTCACCTGCTAAGATTTTTAGAAAACCCGGATAAAGATTGGCAAAAGGAAGAGCTTCTTCAACTGCAATATAACCTGTTTTGAGATGGGCTTACTTTTGAAATAGCCATAAATGAATTTTCAACAAATTGATTATCAATAGTGTTTCTTAAAATAACTCTCTTTTTGTAGTTTTACCGGACAATAGTGA
>DZDC01000020.1:0-2644 GCA_022736595.1 Draconibacterium orientale
AAATTTTCCTGCCGCCTAAAATCTTTTCGCCAAAAAAGTTTTGCAACGGTCTCTAAATATTATTCGCAAGAAAGCGGTATAAAAAAAGCGCAGGGTTTGAACCCTGCGCCTATAGAGAAATGGAGTTGATTGATCTCCTTTAAAGCTGTTTTAAAGCTTCTCCTTTAATAAAAGAGTCTACCTTAAACTCCGATTATCGACAGTGAATCTACTTCACTACACTCATTTTGTGAGTGATAGTTTCACCTTCAAAAATGAAAGAGTAGTAATAAATTCCAGCAGCCATGTTTTGAGTATTGATCTCGAACTTATGCTTTCCTGCAATTTCGCTAAAAGACCAGTTCTGCAATAGTTTTCCGCCAACTTCTGTAATTTGTACATTCATAGTACCATTCTTGGGCAATTCATATTCTACTACAGTGCTTTCAATAGCAGGGTTGGGTTGATTTTGAGCTACCGCAAAACCATTTTTCTCGATGGTATTGATGGCTGTAGTCAAGAGCAGTACGAAGGTACTATCGTTGAGGTGATATCCGTCTCCACTTAAATTGGATTTGGCATACAGTGAATAGTTACCCAAAGGAGAAAGATAGGTTTGGGAAAAGGTGTATAATATTGAATCACCAGGAATAAGGGTAGCATTCAAGGTTTCAGTAGCAGTAAGAATATTATTGAGGAAGTACTGCACTGGAGTACTGTAAAGGGTATCCAAACCAAAATTGGTCACATACACTTTTACGGTATTGTTGCCAACAATGGGAGTATGCATATAAGGAGCCGCAATGGAAGATACCCCTAAATCGATTTGCGCCTTCTCACAAACCAAGGTTTTGCAGTTTTGATCGTTAATCGATTGTTGATCGGTAGCAAGAAGTGTTTTCACACAAATCGAGTTTACATTTTGATTAGCGAAGAAAGGTACTGCGAAGGTAAATTCGGTGGTAGAATCGGGGAGCAAAGTTCCAGTAAATGTTTCATTCACAGGAGCAAAAGCATTTACCTGATACCTTAATGGAATGGAGGTAAGCGTATCGCTACCGTAGTTTCGAAGTTTTACTTTTACCCATTGATTAGTTCCACGATTGATGGTATCGATAGGAGTAACAATTTCAGTGATACCTGCATCTTGGTTACGAGGTGGGAAAATCAGCTTGAAGTTATCGATGGCCCATCCTTCGTTAGGATAATTGCTGTTCCATGCTTCGAATACAAATCTAAATTGAACTTCATTTCCGGTATTGAATATAGAAGGGTCAAGTTTAATTTTACTATTAATCCATGTATTATTCATCATATTCCAACGATGTTTACCATTTTGGTTTACGTTATACCAGTTTTGAGCACCCGGATAGCCAATATAACCTATGGAAGCCCAGTTAATTCCGTCGAAAGAATATTCAAAGGTACCAAAAGCTTGGTTGGAGGTGGTGCGCATCTTTTGCCAGAAATCGACGGTTAGACTGTCGGTATAGGGTAAGATGGTGTAATAAGGAGTGTATAAATATTCTACAGCTCCAGTGCTATAATTACCATTAAGATTGGTAACCCAGGCATTTACACCGCTGTAGGCGCTATTGATATTAGGAGTAGATGGCGTTCCCCGTTCAAACTGGGTAAAACTACCGGCAGGATAAAACTCATCCGATCCTTCAAACTTATCGAAATAGGTAGGATAGAACGTTTTAAGGCCTTTGAATAGGGCTTCGGTAGTGTCATTATCTAAAACTAAATCGGTGGACAATTCAGAATAGGCAACTACTTTAAAGGCTCCCAATTGGAGGCTCAGGTCTTGAGCGAAAGTAAAAGTATCGCGATATAATGGAGGTATAACAATAAATGAAGTATCCCTAACCACAAGGTTATTGGCTTTATAAGCTAGAGGCACCTCAAAAATGGTATCCGTTCCAAAGTTTTCGATGGCCACTTTGATGGGTCGTAATTCACCTACGTGACCATAACCTTTGGTATTGATGATAGCATTTACTGAGACGTCCACTGGGTTAGGAACCCAAATGGTAATGTTATCCAACAAGGCATTGTCACCACTTCCGCCATTATAGCCGTATGCATTGTGATTGATGGCTTCAAAGCTAATGCTAAAGGTTTGACCAACAAACTGGTCGAGATAGAAAGTATGGGACTGGAATGGATCAAAACTTTCTAATACTGGTTTGAAAACGCTATCCCCATTAAGGTTTTTGAGATAATGAGTAGTTCCAAAAGCATCCACAGCCAAAACTCTAAACCACGAATTGTAATTAACCGAAGCCATGGAAGAGGCTGTTTGTCGAAGGTCGAATTTGAGATTGAGATGACTTTGGGTAGTGGCGTCCACGCTACAAGAATAGGCTTTAGTATGCTTAGCCGCGATAGCGAATGCAGCTCCAACAGTGGTAGGATTGGTTGCAGACCAGTTGCTGTAACTTCCACCTTGAAACTGCAAACCATAATTGCTACTATTTCCAGCAAAGGAATTGACCCCCACCTGCGAATCGAAGCCAGCCGAATGGCGGAAACTTATGTTTTTACCTGTTTCAAAATTTTCGTTAAAAGGGAAAGTATTGATGATGGGGAAACTCTCGATTGTAAATGTTGGGGAAGTATTGTTGGAAGCATTGCCATCATTAGTAATAAGAATATCTCC
>DZDC01000020.1:2744-26249 GCA_022736595.1 Draconibacterium orientale
ATGTTGGGGAAGTATTGTTGGAAGCATTGCCATCATTAGTAATAAGAATATCTCCCACCATTAAATAAGCTCCATTGGTGGTAAAATCAAAATTACTTGTAAGCGTCAATTCTATGGTATCCTCGCTATTCACAAGGCCGCTGTTAAAAGTCACCACTATGGTATCTTGAACCACTCCATCAATCCTCAAAGTTACAGTGGCTGGGGTATTGGCGAAATTGATGTTGTTGAGTCCAAAGTTGTAAACTCCAATTTCAATTTCTTCAGAAGAAGTAAGACCACAGTTCTGGGCATTAGGAGCAACGATGGTCACCACTCCCAAATCGATGGCAGGAGGAGTATACTCATCAGCTCCTGGGGAGGTGGTGGTAGTACCGCGAAGGTTACCATCGATATCAGTAGTCACTCTACTTTGAGGAATTCCTTTATTGTACATTTGAAGGCTTTGTGCGTGTAAGTCTTCTGTACCAAGGAAAGAAGGATTCAACGACATACTATGCGTATTTTTGCCATTATCTTGTGCTTGTAAAGCTGCAAGGTTGGCAATATTATTTGATCCCCATTTGGCAAATAAAGTAGTTCCAGGTAAGGTAAAGAAGTTGTTGTAATCCATATCAGGATACGAGTTAGGAGAGGCCAAATGCAAGGCATAACCCGCTTGTGTGGAAGCAATATTATTCATGAAACTATTTAAACTACCAGCTTGTAAATAATAGCATACAGCAGCGGTAACATTACCAGCCTTCATGCTGATGGTATTATATAAGAGATCGGTATATTTTGGCGAAAGGTAAATACCATAGTTAGAGCCGTTACCTGCCAAGATATTAATCATATTATTCGAAATCAACGCTCTATTTGCAACTGTTCCTTCTGCGGTTCCATAAATCCCATAACAAGTTTCAGCACTGCGCAGTTTCATAATGTTATTGCTAAAATTGAAACCATTATAAACATTGGAGCAATAGATACCATATACCTGAGTTGACATGGCCGTAGAAATAAGCAAATTATTTGTGACATAAACTGAGTCAGCATAATAAAGATACATCCCGTATTTTATAAAGTCATGAAACTCATTATTGTCGATGGTAATGTTTCGAGCTCTACGAACAGGGGTGGTGCTGCCTGCGGGACGTTCTATTGCAATGGCTTTATAACCATTATAAACCAAATTATTTTTGAAGTTAACCATTCTTACCAAAGTGTCCATAATATGCAGAGCAGAGGCCACTGAATTATTGATTGAAGTTACTGAGCTTGAGATATGGTTATTTTCAATGTTGATATTGGCAGCCCCTCCCAAGAGTAAGAAAACGTCTCCATACTGAGCTCCGTTGGCTGAGATGGTTAAATATCTAAAATTAAAGTTTTTAGCCCCATTCATACGAATTATATAGTTATTGCCAACTAAAGTGTTTTGCGAAATATGCACATTGGCTGCATTAGAATCTAGGCTAATAAAAGTAATCTGATTGGTGCTGCTGCTTCCCGGAATGGGTGTTAAATCCATCTTTTCAAAATAAAAACCTGAATCAAGAGCCATAATAACGGGTCCTGAGATACCACAAAGCTTAAGATCGTTCACCGCGGCAGTAATTGTGGCATACCTACGATTTATAGCACCAATATGGTACAATCCATTAAGTGAAACTTTTACCGAACTCGTAATGGTATCATTGGTACCTGTAATGTCACCGGTGGTAGTCACCCACGATTTAATGGTAGTAAGACCACCCAAAAACGAATGCGAGGGCGCAATAACTACGGTATCTACCTGACCATGAGCCAAGTTTCCTGTCCAAGAAAAAGGAGTTTGTGAGGCTCCGTTTTCAGTCCAATTAATGGTGGCTGAGGTTAGATTATTAAGACCAAAATTTTTCAACACCACTTTTACTGGGGTTGGGGTAACGCTTTCTATCAGGTTTATTGGAGCTGTTACACTTAAAAGTGCGGCATCCTTTGCAGGATAAGTATTAACATTAACTGTTAGCGGGATATAGTTGCTTTGGCATACGCCAGAACCTTCAATGGTGAATTTCAGATTAGGACGGTTTTTAGAAGTACTTAATATATAGGGAGAATTAATATCAAAAAGCGCATTTCCTTTACTTTGAGCTACTGAAATATCAGTTGTTACAGTATAGTTTACACCAACAAAGTCTAAAATAGCCTCTCCTTTAAATGAGGTTTCAATAATAATATTGCTAACACCATCCCAATAAAATGGGGTAATAAAGTTATGTTGATTCCATCCGTAGGATTCAAAGAAATTAACTGGACCTAACACAGTGGTAAGGTTATTTGCAAAAAGAGTGGTATCCAAATCAGTATATTTAGTATTTCCCATTTTGATGGTAAAATCATGCATCAAATTGCCTTTTATCAATTCAGCATAGAAGGCAATGGAGGTAATGAATCCTTGGCTTAAACCCAAAGCAGTAAGATCTGAAGCTTTGTAAAGGAATTGGTGACGTGCACCTTGGGTATTGCTTCCATAAGGTGATGGGTCGGTGGGATTATAGGTATTTGAAGTACCAATTTGATGGGTACTAGGATTGGTCGATTTACGGCTCGCTGCATAGAAGGTGGTAGTATCGTATAAGAAATTGGTTTGATATGGAACTCCCCGATGCAGATAGGACACATCACCACTTTGAGCATACCAGAATATGGTATCATTGGCTGTAGCTGTAAGGGTGGCTTTGTTGCCATAAACCAAACTTATGGGTGAAGTTAAAATGGGATCAGCAGGAGTATAGTACGAGCGAATGATCTCCGAAACAAGGCTATCGTTGGCATGGTAATCGTCGCTGGCCAGTGCCGCTTTAACAGTGAGGGTATAGTTGGTATAGTTAGCTCCTGAAGGTAAAGCTGCCTGAGTTGCAAAGGTAAATTCTAGTGTATCGGTAGGAAAGATAGCTTGGGTAGTAAACTCTGGAGTGATGAAACTTCCATTATTGATTTTATATGTCAAAGGAAGCCCGGCATTTAATGTATCCAAACCTTTATTTACCAATTGTATCTTCACTTGTGAAAGAGCCAGTCCGCAACCAGTAGTAGGAGAGATAATTGCGTGCATCTTAGCATCTAATTGTGGGAAAGGTACACTTACCACCACATCAGTACGAGGACTATAACAACCTATGGAACCATATTTTTTCAAGCGAACATTAGGGCGTTTATTATAAACAACTCCTGAACTCATACTACAATTTGTACCAAAACCTGCTGCTGCAGTATAACTATCAAAGCTAGTGATGGTGTGAACAACGTAAGGACTAAAAATGGAAATTCCAGTAGCACACACTTGCACCACAATATTGCTGGTTCCATTCCACACAAAAGCTCCGTTGGTAAAATGCTCATTCCAACCTGATACCCCCACAAAACTACCATTAAACACCTGTGTCATTGGAGTGCTTATAAAATTGGCAGTAAGTGAATTTTGAGTGGTATGTCCAAGGTAAACTTCAAAATTTCCTGGGGCAGTAAAAGAACCAACAGTTTGAAATGAAATTGAATTGATGGCCCCCGGTATAAGACCCGCTGCCGTAAGTTCGCTAGCCAATAGCAGAACCTGATATTTTCCAGCATTTCCATTACCCCCATAAACAGTAAAATCCCAAGAACTTGACGGCCCTTCGGTTCCATGTCCAACAATAGCCTCAGCAGGAGGATTGTTGGCATTAGTGCGTACCCAATAAGTGGTAGTATCAAAAAGCTGAGGAGTAGTATAGTTGGCTCCAAAAGCAAGCACATTGGTCGCAGTAGCGGAGTTGTACCATTCAATAGGCTTATTGGCAGTGGCATGAAGCATGATCGACGCACCATAATTAATGGTAGTATCATTGATGAGAGGAGTCATGGTGGGAGCCATGGACACTACTCCTAATTGTAAACTATCGTTGAGGTTATTGGCATCAAGGCTATGGTTGACCGCAAAAGTGAAATGGTAAACAGTATCATTAATGCCACTCAAAAGATTGGCCTTGGTGCTAAAGGTAAACTCCAATGTATCGCCTGAAGCTAAACCAGAAGTAATGCTTTCGGTAACCAAACTATTAGCATTTATACGATATGATGCACTGATTACAGAACTTATGTTTCCAACGCCTAGGTTAGCAATGGCAATGGTTACAGAGTCTGCAACTGTTTTATCGCAACTATTAAAAGGAGTCACCAACTCCACTATTTTAAGATCTACCAAGGGGCGAGCATAAAGCTGGGAATGCAAAGTATCGTTGAAAGTGTTGGTATCGGAAGCTTGACTAGTAAAAACAGCAAGATCATAATCAAAAACCGGCAGGGTAAGGCTTCCCACTACTAAGGTGTCGGTGGTATTGGGAGCTAAGTTGATGGTATGAGTGCTGGTGACAGGAGTTCCGTTGTTGAGGCGGTAACCAACAGTAAGATTGGTGATGGCGCTAAGACCATAATTCTTAACAATAGCTTCAACGATAACCACTCGGTTTTGAGTATCGATGGCCAAAGGTTTAAGGATTGCAACCACTCCGGCATCTTGTTGAATCACTTTGTACTCAAAAGCTCCAATACTTGGGTTAGTAGCATGGCGGGGTTTATTGTCAATATCATCGGTAATCCAGCTGATGGCAAGACCTTCGTTATCATTGACATTAGAATAGGTGCGTTTATCCAGATTTCCATAAAAAGCAGGTGCTACCAAAACAGAATGAACATTCCTATTAGTAGCGTTTTTAATGGCTGTAATACCCCCGCTTTTGGGAATAAAGTTACCATCCCAACGAAGGGCTGATCCTCCATTGGACCAAAACAAGTTATAATCCATTGAATCAATAGATACAACACCATTTGGGAAATAAAATGCTGGATTACCTCCTTCGCTTACAAAGATATTATTGACAAATCTTACATTGCTGGCTGTCGACATATTCTGACCATATACAGTTCCTGAGTTAACGCCACCTGAGTTACAATAAAATGTATTGTTATAAATTTCAATTTTGCTGGTGCTTTGCACATGAAATGCATAATACGACTGTGAAGTCGAGGATCCAAATACCATCGAAATATTATTGAATACTCGAGATGGACGACTAACCGTACCCGATGAATTTCCCAAATAAATACCATAAGATGCTCCATCAGAATTAATTACACTTTCATTATGTGATATATTAAGGGAAACGCAGTAATTGGAGTAAATAGACGTTAAGAGGGGACTACCTGCAACAAGGCTTCGATCAAAACGATTTTGATAAACAACTACATCATACTGATAATTCATATACAATCCAGTACGATAATAATCTATAAAATGGTTGTTACGAATGATGTTTCGGTAGGAAGTTGTGCTTGAATTTGAATAAAGATACATTCCATAATATCCCCCTTTAATGGTGTTATTGGAGAATATGTTTGAATCCGTTTTACCCGAATTTTCGTAAATTGTAAAATTGTTGTAATTTCCAAAGGGAGTTTCTAGGTAGCAACCATCAATGTTATTGTGCTTGCTTAACGGTCCAAGTAAAAGAGCTGAAGAAGTTGATGAAATGGAGGTGTTTTTAATGCTCACATTTTTAATAGTGATGTTTTCAACCTTCTCAATTCGTACCACAAAATTTGAATTAGCAGTAAAAATCACATCTTCTGCATTTCCTGTAGTGCTGGTGATGGTTAAAGTATTTACCGCACTTAATCCTTTGATACTATCGGTAAACCACATTTTGCCAGTGTAGGTACCGGGCATAAATTTTAGCGTGGTTGGTCCCACCAAACCACAGTTGTGTAGCACCCCTCTAAAATCTTCAAAATCAGTGAAATCAGCACCAAATGCTCCAACAGTATAGTTACCACTTAATTGGGTCGGACAGCCATAAATATTGATGCTTAGCGTATCGTTAGTTTTCTTTTGGTCGTTAAGATCATTGGGGTTTTTGGTCCACATCTTAATTTTGTGAGCCCCAAGGCCAAAACTCTGGCTTCCAATTTGGAAAATTCCAGAAACCAAATCAAGACTCAAAGAACCAGTCCAAACGCTATCGTATTGGTAAACGTTATCTAAACTCCATTCTACAGTTGCCTTTACAAGGGTTGAGTCTCCCTTATTGGCAATTCTTAAACTGATGGGAACCGTGTCGGCAACCAGTACCACCAGGCTTGGCGACTCAATACTGTGCACCGCAGCGTCATAGTGTTGGGGAATGCCTAAAGCAGGATCACGTTTGACAAGTACCGAAGTACAACCCAAACTGGGTTCATTGGAAATGTTGGTATTAGCTGAGCTATCCTTAGCTTCTACTTTATAACAAAAAGTGGTATTGTATGGAAAGCTGGGGATCACTCCCTTAAACACATTGGATCCTTGATACACCATATTTACAGTATCGATATTGCCATTGACGGTGTACATCACTTTGGCTGATGCTATTCCTGAAATGTCTGTGATGGTTGCCAAAATATTGTAAGGTCCGGTGCTATAAGTACTATCGCGCAATAAGGGAAGATTCATAACAATAAGAGGAGCAATAAGCTCCGAATTGCTACTGGTAACTTTAATGTTGTCGATGAGCCAGCCGTAATTGCCAGCACCCGCATTTCCATTTCCGTCAGAAAGGGTAAAACGTACTTTCACATGACTAGCATTGCCAACTAAAGATGAAATATCAAAAATTTCTTTTCTCCACCACTGGTTGGTGGGTATGGCATTGGGATTGGCTGGAACCCAAACTTGAGTGTAGGACGCAGCATTAAATTTGTTTCCAATGGAACCAAAAATTCCATTGCCAAGATATTGAGCTTGGGTAAGTCTAATCCATGTTTGACCGCTATCAGCACTGATTTCAAGGTAGGCACTATCGGCAAATTCGATCTTACAGATGTGGCTAAATTCAAGTATTGCAAAACTTCCTAACACATTGAAAGTGTCGGTAGTAAGCTTCACTTGGCTGTAGGGCGTTAGCACCCGAGCACTATCACTATAAATGCCTGTGGCAGCTAAAGAACTGCTTCGCACCCAATGGGTGGTGGGGGAAGACGAGGTAACCTTAAGGGGTAAATTTTCAAATCCTTCATTGAAATTAATTACCTGAGCTTGTGATCCAATCACCCAAAGCAATGAAATAAGAAATAAAACGATTTTGTTCATGGTTATGTAAAATTAATTAGGGTATCTTATTCAAAACATAAATTTATAACAAAGTAAAATTGATTCGTTATAAAAATGTGTAATTAGTTGTATTACTGATGTTTGTATTACAATTTTGCAAAAGTAGTCAATAGATTTAAAAATGATGCTAGGGGTTGCTTCAAAAAAGCCTACTTAGAGTTGATTTTTGAAGCCATTCACTTTTTAACTCTGATTTACTGTAGGTTATAAAATATAATGAGTCCAGTCTAAAAAGCCTCCAAACTACTTATTTTTATCGTTTTTACCCCTAGCCCTAAAGGGAGAACGCTAAATATCAGCAGTTTGGGAAAGTCCCCTTTAGGGGATTTAGGGGTAAAAGGGCTTTTTAGACTGGGCACTCTAATTATTCATAATTAAAGCCTCCAAATTATGAATTTAACCTATAATGATGCTGAAATTCCCCTTCAACTAAAACTATTCTCCCTTCATTGCTAAAACAAAAAAAATCACAGGTCCCCAATCTTCATCATTTTTATTACTTTTGTGCCTTTGTCGCCTTGGGCCAAAGTGCATCTTTAAGCCTAAGGATCTATTATATAACCCCAAATACTGAAAATACCATGTATTCTGAACACGAAGCAGTTAAATCGCGCGGATGTTGCGCCATGCCTTCCGACCCTCAGAAGAACGAAATAAAATCCAGTCATAATTGTTGTAAACTCGATGCCTACGACTGGCTAAGCGATTTGAATTTAAGCAATAATCCTTCCTCTTTCGACATCGTGGAAGTTCGCTTTAAGAACAATCGAAAAGAATTTTTTCGTTTAAATGAGAATGGACCCCTTCAAAAAGGAGATATTGTAGCCGTTGAATCCAGCCCAGGCCACGACATTGGAGTGGTAAGCCTCACCGGCGAAATTGTTCGCATTCAAATGCGAAAAAAGAAAATTGACCTCAACAGTCCTCTTGTCAAAAAAATATACCGCAAAGCCCGTCAGAGCGATGTTGAAAAATGGATGCAAGCCGCTGCTCAGGAAATACCCACCATGATTCAAACCCGCAGGGTGGTTGACCAGCTTGGCCTTCAAATGAAAATCAACGATGTTGAATATCAAGGTGATAAAACCAAAGCCATTTTCTATTATACCGCCGAAGGGCGCATCGACTTTAGAGAACTCATCAAAATACTCGCCGAGAAAAACAGCGTTCGTATTGAAATGAAGCAAATTGGCGTACGCCAAGAAAGCGCTCGTTTGGGTGGCATCGGCAGTTGCGGTCGCGAACTTTGCTGCAGCAGTTGGCTCACCGATTTTCAATCGGTCAGTACAATCTCGGCCCGCACCCAACAGTTGAGCATGAACCCTCAAAAACTAGCCGGACAATGCGGCAAACTCAAATGCTGCCTCAACTTTGAGTACGAAACCTACAAAGAAGAACTCGATCGATTTCCAGCCACACACATCCGACTGCAGACCAAAAAAGGACCTGCCTTCTTCCAAAAGATGGATGTACTCAGTGGAATGATGTACTACAGTTACGTCGAAAATCCATCTGTCTTTATCGGAGTCAAGCGCGAAGAGGTGGAGAAAATACAAAAGATGAATTCCAAGGGACAGCAGCCCGAATATTTGGACGAACTCACCGAAGGAGGAGAGGATAAACCTCGCTACGACAACGTGATGGGTCAAGATGACATTACCCGTTTCGACCGCCAAAACCGCAGCCAAGAACAACGTGACAGGCCGCGTGAAAACAACGGTCAACGCGATCAACAACGCCAACGTCCCCGCGACGACCGACGCCCTCACAATCAAGGCGATAGAAAGAGCGACCAGCCCTATCCTCAGCGCAATGAGAATAGAAACGAGCCTCGTGCCGACCAAAGAAGCGATAATCGAAACCAACCTCGACCCGAAAATCGCAATCAAGGTAGTAACGAAACACCTACCCCAGCCCGCACTGAGCAAGGCAAAGAAGTCCGCAATGAAGCCAATCGCCAACCGCGTCATCAGCCTCGCAACGACCACAATCGTGATCGGAATCCCCGTCAATCACCCGGTGCAGAAAACAATTCGCAAAATGCTAACCCTTCTTCCAATAAGTCACCACAAGTGCCTAACCAAGCTCCAAAAGACAACACTGGAAGACAGCATCGCCAAAACAATAACCATCGCAACCGACCTCAACCTCCTCGCAATGCAGACCCTAACCCACAAAACTAGGCTTTGGAATGCCTTCCTCATTCTGTTAACCACGCTGTTGTTGGCGGCTTGTGGCCCTAAAACCCTATTCGATCATAACGAAGAAGTTAAAAATCCATGGGCCACAACCGATCCGCTGTTGCTTCAATTTGAAGTTACCGATTCCATCCAACCTTACGACATCTATCTCAACATTCGTCATACAACCCAATACGAATATGCCAACCTCTACCTTTTTATCCATTCACAACTACCCACTGGCGAGGCTTTCACCGATACCGTGGAAGTTTTTTTGGCAGATATTAAAGGGCAGTGGTTGGGCAGTGGGTTAAGTAAAACCAAAGATTTGCAGATACTTTATCGAGAAAGTGGTCGATTCCCCATGAAAGGAAAATATCTGATAAAGATTGAACAAGCCATGCGAAATCCTCAGTTGGAGGGCATCGAGTCGGTGGGTATGAGAATACAGCATTCAGAACTATAAGACCAATAATTTTTTAATAACATTCCAATGAAAGCGTTGAAGAAGTTAATGTCTCTAAATCCTGTGGATCGCTTTATTCGCATCCTCTGGATAGGATTTGGAGGTTCCGTACTTTTTGTTTTCCTCCTCTTTTTCTCCATCTCAGTGGGTATATTGGGTTTTATGCCCAGCTTTGAAGAACTTGAAAATCCAAAAAGCAATTTGGCCACCGAAATTATCTCTTCCGATCAAGTTTTACTCGGCACCTACTACATCGAAAACCGCTCTAACGTACATTACAGCGAGCTTTCTCCCTACCTTTCCGAAGCCGTCATTGCTACTGAAGACGCTCGTTTCTATAGCCATAGCGGCATCGATGTGCGCGCTTTGATGCGCGTTTTCAAAGGGGTTATCACCATGAATAGCAGCGGAGGAGGAAGTACCATTTCGCAACAATTGGCCAAAAACCTTTTTCCTCGGGGCGAGGTTTCAAAAATGGGTGTGGTGATTCAAAAACTTAAAGAATGGGTGATTGCCACCAAACTCGAATACAACTACACCAAAGAAGAAATTCTGGCCATGTACTTCAATACCGTTACCTTTGGAAGCAATAGTTTTGGCATAAAAACCGCCGCCAAAACCTACTTCAACAAGGAGCCCATCGACCTCAATCGTGAAGAAGCCAGCATGCTGGTAGGAATGCTCAAAGCCCCCTCCTACTACAATCCTGTGCGCAACCCCGAAAGAGCCCTCAACCGCCGCAATACCGTTTTAGGTCAACAACTTAAATACGACTTTATCGATCAAAATCAATACGATTCGCTGGCCGCCCTTCCCATTGATATGACGCACTACCAACGTATCGACCATAAAGATGGCCTGGCCACGTACTTCCGCGAGTATTTACGACAAGTGCTTTTGGAATGGTGCAAAACCCACGAAAATGCTGATGGCGAACCCTATAACCTTTATCGCGATGGGCTTAAAGTGTACACCACCATCAATTCCAAAATGCAACGCTATGCCGAAGAAGCCGTGGCTGAGCACATGGGCAAGGATTTGCAGCCTGCATTTTTTAAACATTGGGCCAACAAAAAATCCTATCCCGATGCCCCTTTCTACCACATAACTCCTGACGAGAAACAAAAAATCATGGATCAAGCAGTGCGCCGAAGTGACCGTTACTATTGGATGAAGCAAGAGGGCCTAAGCGATGAAGCGATTTTCAAAACCTTCCAACAACCTGCCGAAATGACCGTTTTCACATGGAAAGGAGAAAAAGATACCATTCTTACACCCATGGATAGTATTCTTTATTACAAGTATTTTCTGCAAACAGGGATGATGAGCGTAGAACCGTCCACCGGATTTGTAAGAGCTTATGTGGGAGGGATTAACTACCGCCATTTTCAGTACGACCATGTTACAAGTGGTAAACGTCAAGTTGGATCAACCTTCAAACCCTTTGTTTATACCGCTGCCATGCAAGAAATGGGCTATACCCCCTGCTTTGAAGTGCCCAACATTCCCGTGACCTTTGAAATGCCTCCCGGACAGCCCGATTATACGCCAAAAAATGCAGACGATAAACGCGAAGGCGAAATGGTTACCCTTAAATGGGCATTGGCCAATTCCATCAACTACGTATCAGCCTTCTTAATCAAGAGGGTAAAACCCGCCAAAGTAATTGAAATAGCACGCAAAATGGGCGTTACTTCCGACATTGAAGCGGTACCAGCCATTTGCTTGGGAACTCCAAGTTTGAGTGTTTACGAAATGGTGGGCGCTACTGCTACCTATGCCAATGCAGGAATTTACCAAAAACCCATTTTCATTACCCGCATCGAAGATAAAAACGGAAATGTGATCGAAGCTTTCACCAGCGAAGCCACAGATGCCATCGACGAGCGCACCGCTTACCTCATGCTCGCCCTCATGAAAGGTGTGGTGGAATCCGGTACAGGAGTTCGATTAAACTATCGCTACAAACTCAATATCCCCATGGCCGGCAAAACAGGAACCACCGACAACAACTCCGACGGTTGGTTTATGGGACTCACTCCCGACTTGGTTTCAGGAGTTTGGGTGGGAGCCGAAGACCGCTCGGTGCATTTTAGAAGTACTCATCTGGGTCAAGGTGCCAATATGGCTTTACCCATTTGGGCCTTGTATATGCAAAAGGTTTTGGCCGATAAAAGCTTGAAAATTAGCCATGGCGACTTTGTGCGACCTCCTTCTGTTTTACCCGAAGAGCTGGATTGTAAAAAAGCACAACAAGTTGAACAACAAAATCAAACCGACGAATTTGGATTTTAATACCATGCTCAATCCGCAAGACGACGCCCACTACAACACTTCCTTTTTACTCGATATGCTGGGCAATAACCAAAGTGCTGTGGCCGATTTGCGCAAAATGTTTATCGATTTGGGACCTCAAATGCTCCATACCATCGAAGTGGCACTTGAAACCCAACAATGGGAAAAGGCAGCCAAGGAAGTACATAAAATTAAAAGCAGCCTACGACTGTGGTCTATGGATAACTTGGTGAAAATAGCAGTGGAAATTGAAAATGCTGCTGAACCAGACTTCGATAAATCTCAAATCGTGCCATTATTCCAACGCCTCCAATTGGCCTTACTCAAGGCCATCGAAAACATGAAGAAGGAATAAATGGTAAAAATTATAGTAGCATATCAAATTGAAAGTATCTTTGCAGCCGATTTATTATTTGAAATTTGAAAATGAGTAACCAAAAAACCAAAAAGTCCCCCTCTCTTCAAGCAGTATTGGAAGAAGATGCCGTACATGATTTGGTGCTTTTTAACGACGAGGTCAACACCTTCGACTGGGTGATTGAATCCTTAATAGAAGTATGCAGCCACGAGCCCGAGCAAGCCGAACAAAGTGCACTGATTGTACATTACAAAGGCAAATGCACCGTGCGCTCAGGCCCTTGGGAAAAACTTGAGCCCATGCAACGCGAATTGAGCAACCGAACCTTGAGTTGCGATATTTTATAAACGGGAGTTCTAAACCTATTTCTTCCCTTCGATCCAATTCAAAATTTCGGGATCCATGGGGTTGGTAGCCGGACTCATCACTTTTTCCAAAACACCATTTTCATTGATCAGGTATTTCTGAAAATTCCACTTCACACTGCTGTCCATCACCCCATTGAGTTCTTCTTGTGTCAACCACTTATAGATTGGAGCCATATCATCGCCTTTAACCGAAAGCTTCGACATCATCAAAAAGGTAACCTGATAATTTCCGGTACAAAATTCCTTAATTTCGGCATCGGTGCCGGGTTCTTGCTTCATAAAATTGTTGGCAGGAAAAGCTATAATTTCGAATTTTTTGCCACCATACATTGAATATAGTTTCTGTAAATCAGCATATTGAGGAGTATAACCACATTTGCTGGCCACATTCACCACCATCACTTTCTTACCTTTCAATTGAGCCATGGAAAAGGCTTTGCCATCGATATCCTTAACTTCAAAGTCGTAAAAAGATGAATTGGACGACTTCATCGAAAGCAGAAAAAGGAATGCCATTAGGAATAAGCTGAGGTTTTTGTATTGAATCATGAGAAATTGTTTTAAAGATTTATTTCGCAAAGGTAACCGAGAAGCCTGTACGGCAAATTGATGTTTAACAGTTTTTGGAAGCTACTACTTTGACTGAGCTTTGACTTGAAGAAATAGATTATTGAGAGTTTTAAACCTATCCCACTAGGGACAAAAGGTTAGGAATGATAGTCATTGGAATATCTCACACCCACCTTACTGAAAATACTCGTCAGGAAAAGACAGTAAATACACTTTTTTTGTGGCTCGGGTAATGGCGGTATAAAGCCAGCGCAAATGATTGCTATCCAGTGCATCTTCTCCAATAAAGCCTTGATCGACAAATACCGTATGCCACTGTCCACCCTGAGTTTTATGGCAAGTAAGCGCATAGGCATATTTCACTTGAATGGCATTGAAGTACGGGTTTTCTTTCACCTTTTGCAAGCGAGCGGCCTTTTGAGGCAGGTCGGCATAGTCGAGCATCACTTCTTGGTACAGTTTATTATTGTCTTCATAGCTCAAGGAAGGGCCTTCCAAATCGAGGGCATTGAGCAAAATTTTAATCTCTATTTCCGGAGCGTTGGGGTAATCGACCAAGCGGGCTCTGATATTGGCAAAGTCGAAGCCGTACATACTTTCTGTTTTTTGCACCGCCATCAATTCTATGAGATCGCCATTGGCCAAAAATCCCGCTTCATGTCCCTCTTCGAGCCAGAAATAATTGTTTTTCACCACCATAAGGTAATCTCCGGCATTGATTCTACCTTCACGAAAGAGGATTCGATTACGGATTTCGCGATTGTATAGATTGGCTTTTTTGTTGGAGCGGGTAATGATGATGGTATCGTCAAATCCCCATCGATCGTAAGAGGCGATTAGGCTTTCGAGCACTTCATTATTGGGCAACTTGATGATATCCTTTTGACCATACAGATCGAATAGGGGCAAACTAACTCCAGTATTTTCGGCTAATAAATGACGCAACTGCGTGGCATTCTGCAAAATACCTGAGGATTCTTCTTGTCGAATCACTTCATCGAGTTCAAACTGGGTAATGTTAAGGTGAAAAGCATTGGTGAGAAAATGAGCATCCAAGGCGGGGCTATGGTTGCTGCCCACTGGTGGAAGCTGGGCGGTATCGCCCACTAAGATAAGTTTACACCCAGGGGCTGAAAAGGCAAATTCGACAAGGTCGATGAGTAGGTTGCGGCCACCGCCTTGCTCGGTACTGGTTTGATCGGTGAGCATGGAGGCTTCATCCACCACTATAATGGAATTGGCAAGATTGTTTTTTTGCAAGCGCAAAATCATACCGCCTCCGGTTCCAGTGCGTGCAAAATAAATGCTGCGATGAATGGTGCTGGCATGGCTCCCCGAATAAGTTGACAAAACCTTAGCGGCTCTTCCTGTGGGGGCCATCAGTCGAAAAGGAATGCTCCCTTGCTTAAAATATCGGGTCAATGCTGCTATAAGCGTGGTCTTACCTGTACCGGCATAGCCACGCAAAATAAAAAGACTCCTTTCCTGATTTTGATGTATAAAATGCACCAACTTCCCCAGCAAAACATCTTGCTTTGGGCTGGGTTCAAAGCCAAAATGTTGCTTCAAAATCAAGTAATTAGAAGAATCGAAAAGGCTCATTTTGGAAGGGCTAAAAGGGGTATCCTATGGCGAAGTTAAAAGCCCACTTCAACTTGGGGCTGGTGTCTAAGGTGGTCATCGACCAGCGTTGGCCGGGGGGAAAATAGGGTTGGTAAACGGGATGGGCGATGTCGGCTCGGATGACCAAAAAACTCATATCGTAACGAATACCATAGCCAATATCGGCAGCCAGCTTGGGAATAAAGTCCTTAAAATAGAAGGTTCCTCCCGGGAGTACATCACTTTCTTTAAGGAGGTAAATATTTCCCACATCGGCAAAAATTGCTCCCTTGAGTGGTCCACTGATGGAAAATCGAAATTCATAATTAAACTCGATTTTAATATCACCTGTCATTTCAAAGGTACTACTTCCACTGGAATAACTTCCCGGACCCAAAGTTCCCAAAGTCCATGCTCGAAGGCTATTGGCACCACCACTATAAAAACTTTTCTCGAAGGGAAGCGCGGCACTTTTCCCCAAAGGTATTCCAATTCCAAAATTGGCCCTAAAAGCATTCATTAACTTACCATTGCTTATGGGCAAGAAGTATCGGTAATCGGTTTCGAACCGAATAAAACGGGTGTAAGGCAAACTTCCAACCCATTGTTGCCCCATGCTATCAGACTGGTGACCAAATAAATTGCTGATAAAATTATAGGGAATACCTCCCAACTCAATTTTGTAGAAAAAATAATGAAAGGGAAATTTTGATTCCGTCTTCATTTCGGTGTATTGATAGCTATAACTCATCCCTAATACCAAATGGTCTTGATAGGAATATTTGATCCGAGGATCTTGATAATTGTCGATGATGGTTTGAAATTCGGGTTCAGGGTAAATTTTCACCGAGCTAATTTCAATAGGATTTAAAATAAAATGACGGTATTTTTTGGAGTGCCAAATATAACCGTAGCTGGCATTGATAATAGATCGAGTATAGTCGGGCCGATCTTGGTAATTGTAACCCAAGTCGATTTTGGTTTTGGGATTGAAATACCGGCTGAAAAAGTTGCGTCGGATGGGGGCTAAAAATCGAGGAACCTCCAGACTGGTGTTGAAACCCATCTCGAAAGTATTAAAAATCTTGAGAATTTTGTTGGGATTAGGAGCATTGGTAACATTTTGAACTTCTAAAGCTCCTCGAATACCTGCCTTAAAAATTTCTCCATTTTTAAATGTATTGCGGCTCATAAAGGTAAATCCTTGCTCCACTCCAAAATCCCCTCCGGTGTTTTTAAACTCAGAATCGCTTGAAATGCTATACTTTTTGTTAGAACTGAGCTGAATTATTACATCCAAATAGCCTATCGAATTTTTTTCCTCTTTAATATCTTTGATGTTGACGTTTACAAACTTAAAAATATTGAGATTGTATAAAGCCTGATAGGTTTGCGCCACATCCTCTTCCTTGTAAAATCGATCAGGTTTAACAAACACCGAATGTAAAATAGCTTTGGGATTCACCTCCATTGGCCCCTGATGGATGAAGTAATAGGATATTGAATTTTTACGATCCGCATCATAAATGATGAGGGTGGTATCAAAAGGCACCTCAGGGTCAACCTTAGTAATCTCGGGATAGATGTACACGTTTTTGAATTTGTACTGCTTAAAATCGAGGTAGTAGATGGAGTCCGGGGTTTTTATGCGTTGTTGACCAATTTTCAATACGATATTGCTTTTGTTGGAATTAAAATTGGTATCGGCATCAAAACTGACGACTTGCTGATTAAAGTAGTAATAACCCATATTGCGTATGGATTTCGATAGCCTTTCCCTTTCATCTTGTAACCGATCAGCAGAAAATAAGGTTCCGCTGTCGCTTTCCGATTTGTTCCATTCGGCTAAAACAAAACTCCGCAGGTGGGAATTGGAGATATCAAAGTCGAAATCATCGATAAGGTAAGGCGTTCCTGGATAGATATTGTATTTGACTTTAGCAATTTTAAGGTAGGGATAGGTGATAACTACAGGCACCACCCTAGTGTGGTAATAACCAAGATTATGAAGGTGTTGCAAAATATTTTTACTGGTGGCTTCCACCAAATTTGAATCGTATAAAACGGGAGCTTCGCCCAATTTTAAGGTCATGGTGTTGTATAACCATTTATCTTTTTTAAACCACGTTCCAAAATCATAAATGTGCACATAAGGTTTAATAAACAGGATTTTACTGTTGGTTTTTTGCAAAAAATAGGATTCAATGTTGTGGGAGGCAATATTGTTATCCTTAATGCTGTAATTTGATTTAGTGTATAAGTAAGATCCCTCGGGCACATTTCGAGTGGGGTAACAAGAAATCAAAGCCCATACCATGAACAATATCAAGATTGCATTTAATAGATTCGCTTTCAGCAAAGGTTTTAACATTTCAAAAAATCAAAGGGCAAATATAACCAATGTATGTATTGAACTCATTAAAAAAATGAACCCATTGAATCCAACACAGCACCATAGAACTTGTATCGTTGCTGGGTGCAAAAGCGATGATCATTAGAAATATTTTTAATCTATTTCACTGATAGGGTGCGTCTTAAATAGTGTTTTGTCATAGCCGAAAATTTGTACCTTTGCACACCAAAATTTATTTACAATCCTTCGCATGAGAGACATCCGCAATTTTTGCATCATTGCCCACATCGACCACGGAAAGAGTACCCTCGCCGACCGCTTGCTCGAATTTACCGAAACCGTTTCGGAAAGAGATTCGCAAGAGCAAATTCTCGACGATATGGATTTGGAAAGAGAGCGGGGCATAACCATTAAGAGCCATGCCATTCAAATGAACTACGAAAACGAAAAAGGCAAATTTAAACTCAACCTCATCGACACTCCCGGACACGTTGACTTTTCATACGAAGTTTCGCGCTCTATTGCGGCCTGCGAAGGCGCTCTTTTAATCGTAGATGCTACTCAAGGTATTCAAGCGCAAACAATTAGCAACTTATATTTGGCCATTGAGCACGATTTGGAAATCATTCCCATTCTCAACAAAATGGACCTTCCCAATGCCATGCCTTTGGAAGTTACCGACCAAATAGTGGATCTTATTGGCTGCAAACCCGAGGAAATTATCGAAGCCAGTGGCAAAACAGGATATGGCGTCGACAAAATATTGGAAGCCATCATCGATCGCGTACCCGAACCCAAAGGCGATCCCAATGCCCCCTTACAAGCACTCATTTTTGATTCCGTTTTCAATAGCTACCGCGGTATCATCGCTTATTTCAAAATTAAAAACGGCAGCCTTCGCAAAAACGATTTGGTGAAATTTTTTAATACGGGTAGAGAATATAAAGCCGACGAAGTGGGCGTTCTCAAACTTGGGCTCGAAAGCCGTGACCAACTTTCTGCTGGGGATGTGGGCTACATCATTTCTGGTATAAAAACCAGTAAAGAGGTTAAAGTGGGCGATACCATAACCCACGTTGCCAACCCTTGCGACAAGGCCATCGATGGTTTTGAAAACGTGAAACCCATGGTTTTTGCAGGTATCTACCCTGTGGATGTGGACGATTACGAAGATTTGCGCTCCAGCATCGAAAAGCTACAACTCAACGACGCTTCCCTTACTTTTGAACCCGAATCTTCTGTGGCTCTTGGTTTTGGGTTTCGTTGCGGTTTCCTTGGTCTGCTTCACATGGAGATTATCCAAGAAAGGCTCGATCGCGAATTTGATATGAATGTGATTACCACCGTTCCCAACGTGCTCTATAAGGTTTACACCAAAAAAGACGAGGTTTTAGATGTTTATAATCCCAGCGGACTGCCTGATGTTTCGCGCATCGACCGAATAGAAGAACCCTATATTAAAGCTCAAGTGATTCTTAAATCGGATTACATGGGTCAAGTGATGAAACTTTGCCTTGATAAAAGAGGTGTTTTGAAAAATACCGTTTATCTCACCAGCGATCGTGTGGAGCTCTCTTTTGATATGCCCTTGGGCGAAATTGTTTTCGATTTTTATGATAAACTGAAAAGTGTTTCCAAGGGTTATGCCAGCTTCGATTACCATCTCAATGGCTATCAAGAAGCTCGATTAATTCGCCTCGACATTCTACTTAATGGCGAATATGTGGATGCCCTAAGTACCTTAATCCACTTTGATCATGGATACAGTTTTGGACGCAGAATTTGCGAAAAGCTCAAGGATTTGATTCCACGTCAGCAATTCGACATCGCCATTCAGGCCGCCATTGGAGCCAAAATTATTGCCCGCGAAACCGTAAAAGCGCTGCGCAAAGACGTTACAGCAAAATGTTATGGCGGTGATATTTCCCGTAAACGTAAATTGCTCGAAAAGCAAAAGAAAGGTAAAAAACGTATGCGTCAAGTTGGAAATGTTGAAGTGCCACAGTCGGCCTTCCTAGCTGTACTTAAACTCGACTAAACTGCAATTTAGCACTACAAAACTCTCGGAATAGCCTCTATAAGTTGTTGGGTGTATTCCATTTGAGGATGATGATACAGTTGGTCGGCTTCGTTAAGCTCCACCAAATTTCCATTTTGCATTACCATGATGCGATCGCTCATATACTTCACCACCGACAAATCGTGGCTGATGAATACGTAGGTCAATCCAAAATCTTGCTTGAGTTCATTCAGAAGATTCAGCACTTGGGCTTGTACCGATACATCTAGAGCACTCACCGACTCGTCACAAACCACAAATTTCGGTTTTAGAGCCAGACTTCGGGCAATAACTATTCGCTGCCGTTGCCCACCACTGAACTCGTGGGGATACCGATGATAATGCTGCTCTCCCAAATTAACCCTTTCGAGCAATTCAATCACTTTGGCACGGGCTTCCTTTTTGGAGTCATAAATGCGGTGCACCAGCATAGGTTCCAGAATGGCTTCTCCAACACTTAATCGAGGATTAAGAGAAGAATACGGATCCTGAAAAATGATTTGAATTTCTTTTCTTAGATTTCGCAATGCTTTATCAGAAAGCGCTTTAAGATCAATATTGTTGTAAATTACACTCCCACTTTTGCTTTCGATCATTTGGAGCAAACTGCGTCCTAAAGTCGTTTTACCGCAGCCCGATTCGCCCACCAATCCCAAGGTTTCGCCTGGATAAACTTCAAAACTTACATCGCTAACGGCTTTAAGTTCTTGAGTTGGTTTTCCGAGCCAATTGCGAGCGGTAATAAAAGAAGTGCTGAGGTTACGCACCGTTATCAAGGGAGGTTGGGCATACATCTTTTGATGTTGTTGTTGGCGCATTTCATTGGTGATATATTCAGGGACAAAGGCCTTCTTTTGCTGTTCTTGCTGCAAAAAATGGTCGATAGTAGCCAATTGTTTGGGTCTTTGCTCAGTGCTTGGCCTACAATGAATCAGACCTTGAGTATAGGCTTGATGCGGATTTTTAAATATTTGTTTCACCTCGCCTTGCTCCACCAATTGGCCTCGATACATTACCAAAACCCTTTGGGCTACTTGCGCAATAACGCCTAAATCGTGGGTAATGAAAATCATGCTCATGCCCAACTTTTTTTGCAATTGAAGGAGCAAATCGAGAATGGTTTTCTGCACCCGTACATCCAAAGCCGTGGTAGGTTCGTCGGCAATCAGCAGTTTTGGTTTGCTCGAAATGGCCATTGCAATCATCACGCGCTGCTTTTGTCCCCCCGATATTTCATGGGGATAGGATTTGAAAATTTTTTCGGGTCGGGGTAGCTGAACTTCCTCAAACCATTGCAGACATTGCTCTTTTGCTTCGGAATAACTCAGTTTTTGGTGCAATTGTATGGCCTCCACCACCTGATCGCCACAGCACATTACAGGATTGAGGCTGGTCATGGGTTCCTGAAAAATCATGCTAAATTCTTTGCCCCGCATGCTTTGATATTGATCTTCGGAAAGTTGCAACAGGTTTTCGCCCTCCGCTTTTCGTCCATAAAACTGGATTTCGCCTTGGGGAATAGAAGCATTTGCACTGAGTAAACCCATGATAGCCAACGAACTCACCGACTTTCCGGAGCCCGATTCGCCCACAATTCCCAGCACCTCGCCTTTGCGAAGCTCAAAATTCAAATCTTCCACAGCTCTTACTTCGCCTTCCTCGGTGCGAAAGTGAATGCTGAGATGATTTACGTGCAAAAGCTTATCCTGATATGGGTGCATGGTTTAAACCCTTTTTAAAATTTTAGGGGATTCAAAAGTACAATTAATTGCGCTAAAAATTGTTTAGGGCTTTACACAATTTAGTTTCAAAAATAGGGTTTAGGATTTTAGTCGGTTTCAAATTGAATTTTAGGTATTTTTGACCCCATATTTAAGCCATGAAGTTACCCGTTTTGCTATTTCTTTTCCTTTTATCGAGCTTTGACCTTTCTTCTCAATCGTCGAAAACAGCTCGAATTGAAGTGCTGGAACAGAGTGCCGATCGGGTTTATAGCTTGCCTCTCGAAAACAAAATGCTGGTGTTGGTGGAGCATTTACAAAAAAAAAGCAGCAATGACGAGCCTTGGCTTATTGAAGTGTTTAAGCCCAATTTTCAAAAGTTTAGCGCAAAAGAAATTCTTCTCCCCCCCGAATTTGTTCTCACCGATCATTTTCTTCAAAACGATAGCATTCTTTGGCTCTATTTCAATTATCCTAAAGGTAAAGGCACGGTGATTCAATTTTTTAGGCTTAACCTTCTGACCATGCAATTGATAAATACAGAAGTAATTGTGTCAAAACCCAATGTGATTCAAAAGATTGTTTTTATCGATAATCAAGTGTTTCTTTTGGGTGTGGGTTTAAGCGAAATGCAAAGCAAACTCGACGCCTTTAAACTCCCCTACGACCTTAGCTTCAAAGCCTTAGATTTACCCCAAAACAGTCGTTTAATCAGTCTTTTATCTAATCCATATCTTCCTTATATCCAGCTTTTGATACAGATTACCAAGGGAGAACAAGAGGGATACTATTTGTGGAATTATTATCGTTCCAAGCTAGAAACCAAGCTTATCGCTCTACCCCAATTAAATTCGTATTTCCTCATCGAAGGCAATAAGCACAACCATAGCACGAGCGGAATTTTGCTGTTGGGCAATTATATGATAGGACAAGGCAAGCCTTCCAGTAAAGAAATGGTCAACACTGAAGGCTTTTTTATAGCTCATTTTCAGGGAGATAGCCTAACCAATTTCAAAGCTTACCCCTTGAGCGAGTTTAAAAATATTTACCTTGCCATGACTGGGAAAACAGCGACAGGAAAAAGCTCCCCACTTAAATACCAGCTTCTGCTCCACGAAAAAGGCTATTCATTTAATGATCAAATCGTATTGGCCGCTGAAAGCTATACTACAGAATATCATTACGAAAGTAATTTTGATGCGCGAGGATATATGTATCAAACCGAAGTTTTTGACGGATACCAAACCCAACACTGTTTTTTGGCTAGCTTCAACGAAAACGGAGACTTGCTTTGGAACAATTATATGCCAGTGAGCAATGTCCGTTCCGATTACGTTCAGCAAAATATTACGGCTTTCAACGATCACAATGAAAATATGGTGATGGCCTACTACAATCAAGGCTCAGTAACCAATCTTGAGGTGCAGAGCAATGCCACTGAATTTAAGCGCAATACCAATAAACTGGAAGTATTAGCCGGCGAAAGCATCATCAACGAGCAAATGGGGCAAATGGTGCATTGGTACGACAACTACTTTTTGGTGAGTGGATACCAGATTATATATGGGCTAAACTCCAAAAAACGAAAGGTATTCTATTTTAATTTGGTTACTTTTGACTAACCCAATGCTCCTAAAACTGAATAAACATTCGCAATAGATGATACAAAAAGTATTTAAAAAATGGTTCGTACTCAGTTTTATCCTTGCCCTGGGATTGAGTTTCGCGTGCAATAAGGAAACTTCTCATCAAAGCATACCCGATGTGGCTGTTAACGTGCAAATAGACCCAAACTCAACGATGTATCTTGAGCTCAACACCATTGGTGGTTGGGTTTACTTGACAGGTGGTTACCGTGGAATTCTGGTTTATCGGCTATCCAATGAAGACTTTGTGGCTTACGATCGGGCTTGTCCTTATGAGCCTTACGAAACCGCAGCCATCATCACCATGGATGCCTCAGGCATTACCTGCTCTGATTTACACTGTGGTTCCCAATTCAACATTGTGGATGGCTCAGTGATAAAAGGCCCCAGCACCATGCCTCTAAAACAATTCTACACATACTACGACGGGAATATTTTGCTTATTACCAATTAGGACGTAGAGGAGGGAGTAATTGATGGTAATTGATGCGGTAATTAGTGGGAATTGGCGATAATGCGACTTTCCAATCATCACAAAAAATTCGTGTAAATCAGTCTGATCTGTGTTATCTGTGTTCCTATCCTTTTCGTAGCTTTGCACTTGCCCTAAAGTGTGGCTGCTCACAGTTCGATAAACTCACTACGGCTAAGCTCAGTACACCGCAACGCTTTTCGTTTTACGTTTTTCCCTTTGCAACATTTCTTCACTCCTCTATAAATTGTTCAAAATCCATACT
>DZDC01000270.1 GCA_022736595.1 Draconibacterium orientale
TTTTTGTACTTCATTTTGTCATTTTTTTTAAGGGTTAAAGATATTCATTTTATTTGTTACTACTCAGCAGGAATTAGTTCGGGTTAATTATATTTTGATGTGCTAAGGAATTGTCAATATATAATATACTCAATTTAGAAAAAATTAGTTACCTTTGTCGAAAAAACGATGGAAGCTAATGACATTATAAAAAAACGAATAGAAGCTGTTCTTCCGATATTGAATGAGCGGCAACGCAGGATTTATTTATCAGTTGAAGCACAGAGCATTGGATGGGGCGGAAAGTCAAAAATTGCACAATTGTCATCTGTCACAAGACGAACGATAGCAAAAGGAGGAGTAGAATCGTCACTAAAAGAAGACAATACTTCTCAAACCCGTGTTCGGAAAGAGGGAGGCGGGAGAAAAAAAGCCATCGAACATCAACCAAAGATACTACAAGCAATTGAGGATGTAGTTTCTCCGCATACTATGGGCAATCCGATGAATCCGTTGATATGGACCAGTAAAAGCATAAGAAAGATAACTGCCGAATTACTTATTTTGGGCTATAAAGTTTCTCATGAAGTAGTACGACAATGTCTTATAGAGTTGGGATATAGTCTTCAGGCAAACAAAAAAACCAAAGAAGGTGGAGATTCTCCAGATAGAGATGCACAATTTGAACACATCAATAAGACTGCAAAAGAGTTTGCCGAGAGTAACGATCCTGTAATTTCCGTTGATTGCAAAAAAAAGGAGCTTGTAGGAGAATATAAAAACAACGGTCAAGAATGGACTCCGACGAAGAATCCGGTAGAGGTTAACGTTTATGATTTTATCGACAAGACCAATGGGAAAGCTAGTCCTTATGGCGTATATGATATACAGAATAATCGTGGCTGGGTTAATGTCGGAACAAGCAGTGATACGGCTACTTTCGCTGTATCAACCATCCGTGACTGGTGGGAACAGGAAGGTAGTCTATTATATCCTTCATCAAATCGATTATACATTAACGCAGACGGAGGTGGCAGCAATGGCTCCAGAAATCACTTATGGAAAGCTGAATTACAACAATTTAGCAATGAAAGTGGGTTGAGCATACATGTAAGTCACTTCCCTCCAGGAACAAGTAAGTGGAACAAAATAGAACATCGTCTATTTGCCTACATTTCAAAAAATTGGAGGGCAAAGCCACTAACATCGCTGTTGGTAATTATCAGCCTTATTGGAGCAACTACAACTACAAAGGGATTGACAGTAAAGGCAAAACTTGATGAAAAAATATACTTGACAGGTATAAAAGTAACAGAACAAGAAAAGGAAAATCTAAATATAGTAAGGAACGATTTTCATGGTGAATGGAACTATGTAATTGCTCCAAAATTGTAACATTTATTTATTGACAATACCT
>DZDC01000271.1 GCA_022736595.1 Draconibacterium orientale
GGTTCCCGATGGCATAAAACTTAGTGAAATGCCTTCTATGCCTGAAATGAATTAAATCAAAGTCTTATGTATCTTTTCAAATCTTTTTTCAAGATTATATTAGGGCTTTTAATGGTTTTCAATTTTGTTGAAAATCAAGCTCAAACCCAATGCGGTGTCCACTCAGACGAAGAATATGCGGCAATTTACAAACAAGCCCATGATGCCGAATTATCAGGAAATTACGATTTACACGACCAATTGATGGAAAGTGTAAAAACGCTTGTAATGGACGATATCATGAACGTGGTTAGTCTAACTGATTTACCGGAAACCAATGGATTGTATTGTAAACCTAATCCATTGACTGAATATGCTGCTTGCTGTATTAAATTAGCATCAAAAGCCGAAATGATGGGTATAGGCAATCAATATCCTGAAGTGGCAATGAAAAGAGCAAACGAAGCAGTGGATAAATGGACTACGGAATTTTCTCAAGTTTCACCACCTGCGGGAAAGGAAAAATGTGAAGAATATGTACAATGTTTGATAAAAGCCATGGCTCAACGTGAACTCATCGGACTAGAACACAGCGCAACCGATGATAAATTAAAAGAAAATTTGGATAAAATCCTCAAAGAAGGTTGCGACGAACCTTGCAATACTTTATGGATGGCGTATGCCAAAGTCAATATCAGTTGGCAAACAGATGAAGAATCAGTAACCATGAGTGGTATGGCAACTTGGAATAAATTTGGCATAATTGTTAATATGCCTTATTTGGAAGAAAACTGCATGATGTTTAACTATGATAGTCGTATCACATTTCCGCGAGCTTGCGATGGTGGCGTTATTGGTGGTAGTTCTATTGAAGCAGATGTTCTGCAACTTATAAATGGAGACTCTACATTTGCTGAATATATGGTTGAAGATACCGATTTGGTTTTCTGTGCAACTGAAACGCTATATGCCAAAGATTTGAGAATGTCTTGTTATATGGGGTTTAGTAACCATGGTGCAACTTTTGAGATACCACTTGAAAGTCATAAAGAATCTATCAAAAAACGAAGACCATTTTCTGTATCTACCGATGAATGTAATAGTCATCAAGAAGTACTACAGGAAGTTCCAACCTATAAAACAAGTTTTAGTATTTATTTTTATCCTGTTTGGGATAAATAGTAATGATGAGTAAATCAAATAGTATGTATAAAAATGTAAGTATCATAGTATTGTTTTTACTGTTTATTCAATGTAAAAATGATCAAAATCATAGCGTTAACTCTAATCAAAAGGTAGATTCACTCCATGTTGCGAATCAAGTAAATTGGATTTCCGAAGAATTAGGAATCGCTGATGCCTTTGTATTAAAAGATACCGTTTCCCAAAAAGATGACCCACTTTTCGCTTATGG
>DZDC01000129.1 GCA_022736595.1 Draconibacterium orientale
CCCTTTAGGGGATTTAGGGGTAAAAGAGCTTTTTAGACTGGGCACATTAATAACTGGCACTGAGCAAGAACTCAACAAACAATTGATCGTAAGGTTGAAAATATCCTGCTCTAATCCCAAGATCTACCGGTACAGGCAATCTTAAAATATGACTTTCAAAATGCATTTCGAGGCCTGAAGAAGTGTAATATCGACTTTCCCAAATGTTTGCCGGATTGAAAAATAAACTGGTGTTGATTCTCTTGATATACAATATACTACCTAAGCTTAGGTCGGGGTAGGCAAGGGTAAAGTCGTATTGAAATCGTTGAGCAAAGATTTCTGAAAAGGAAGGGAAATCTGGCATCAATTGGTAGCCGTAAGGCATTAAACTTGTGCCAAATTGATAAAAACTCCTTTGGAGATATTCGTATCCCGATTGAATACGCAGGTTGTGATGTCTGCCAATACCTGGAATAAAAAGATTTCCTTGGATGAGATAGTTTATGGCAGGAGCCCAGTGATCACCTATGATATCATTATAATTGCTATTGGCTCTGAGGATTAATCCCCAACGTGGAAATAAATCTTTGGCATGGCGCAATTTGGTAAATCCTAATCTCACATCACCGTATAAAACTCGGAATTTGAAACTTTCATCGGCAAAAATTGCTTCTTCAAAATTGTATTTACCTCCTAATAATCCAATTTCGGGCTGAATAAAAAAGTAATGCTTTGATTTCAGAAACCTTAAAGGCTCAGAGATGGTTATGGAATAAGTTGGAGAGTTGTATTTACCATAATCTTGACTGTAAAGTCCAGTTTGATAATTAACGCCAAATTTAAAAATAGGATTAAAACCTTCGTAAATATAGTTAGCGTACCAATTGTGTGAAGGCATTCCTTTGTTGTACAGGTATTTGTATCCGGCTTCAAGGGTTGAGGTGCTGAGTAGATTTTGCGACATCACACTAAATCCAAAATTAGCATCCGCATTTTCAATGTTGATGGAAAGGGGTGCCCAACTGTGAAACTTGAAAAGGTGTAAAAATTTTGAATAATTACGACTGCTAAACTGTATTTGATTATTAAATACCTGACCTTGAATGTTACTAGTGTCAATATCAGATTTCATAAATGGACTTGCAAAGGGAAGCTTCGCATTCTCAATTTTTCTTAAATCCTGAATTTTAGCTTTTCTTATTTTCCAACCCTGAGCGGTATAATCGTTGAAATAGACTTCGTTGTTGTAGGAGCTTAAAAAGTCAACACCATATTTTACGCTACTCACCCGACTGACTTCTGAATTGTCGATTTGCAATTGATAAATATTGGCAATACCTTCAATATCATCGATATATAAAATGTGATTAGAATCTATTCTAAGGGGTCGACCCACATTAGAGTATGTGGGATAACCTATAGATTTTGAGCTTTTTGATTCAAGTTGGTATTCGGTCAATTGCCAACCTTTTTCAGTGAGTTCATACCACAGTAGATTTCCTTCATGAGTAAAAGTGTGATGTTTTACAAAGTTTTTTAACGGAATTGTTTGTAGGTTTTTGCCCGACTTTACATCCAGAACTTCAATGCTGTAAGCGCCATTTTTGCTTTGGTTTAGCACCGCAACTTGGGTGGCATTGTCATTTAAAGATGGATAATAGTAATGGGTTTTACGACTCAATCTTATCTTCTTTTTGGTCTTGAAATCGTATCGCATCAGCACTTCATACTGCACCTTTTGCCAGCGTGAGTGAATGCGCTTCTCGGTATAACAAAGTACACTGTCTTTTAGTGTTAAGTTCTGAAACTGTCCATAACCCACTGACAGTAAGGTTTTAGTCTTGTTATTTTTGAGGTTGGTTATTACAATTCGAGGCCTCCGATTCATGCTATTTTCATAGGATATCAAGCTATGTTCATTTAACAACGCGGGGTATTGGTAGGAGGTGTAGTGCTTAGAAGTTGGAGTTTTCACTTCCTTATAATTAATAATTTCATTGCTTATAGCCCATGATTTTTGCAAGGAATCGAGGGCTTGTTGGTAAAATTTCCTTTTAGTTAAGCCGCTTTGCTGCTTCAAACCATTATTAAACGAAACCACTTCAAATGGATTTTGAGCAATATAATCTTGAGTTTTTTGCCAAATTTCATCCCCAAATTTCATCTTACCAAAGCTCACCAGTTGGTACCCCAAGGTGTAGTGGTCGGGTACAAAATCCTTGTAACTTCCCATCGTAGCTTTGTCAAAAGTATAGGCTCCTTCTTCGAGCAATTGGGCTCGCAACGGCATGCTGAAATAACTTTGACGCCCGCGGCCACTTTGGCTCAGTTGGGTTTCGGTTTCCACAGCATCTCCTTCGAGGTACCAAGTGGGAAGATATGCGCCAATCAGTGCTGAGGTTCCCATTTGGCCAAAAAAGTAATAAAACAATTTTGCCCACGATTGATTGAGTTTATCAATCTGTACCACGTGTCGATATTCGTGTAAAGCCAATTGCTGAAACCAATCTTGAGCATATCCATCTTGCGGTTGTAAGGCATGCACTTCCATTCGTTTAGGAGCCCATACCACCATAGCATTGGAAGTGCTGGATTCCATCTGCATTAAAATCTCAATTTTTGAAGCCTGATGACCCAAACTTTTACCCACATTTTCGGTAGCCCATTGCAGGTCGTTGGCAAATTTTTGAGCTACCTTCTCGGCATAGTCGGGATATACCAACTTGAGATTTAGGGTGTCAATTTGTTTCCAATGGGTATTGCCACGGTTTTGGCCGCTATTGTAAAACTGAGCTTTGGCTGCCATCAAAACTAACAATAAGATAATCGATAAAAGTGTTGATTTCATTAAGGATTATGGATTGGGGGTAGTCTTGTACATTCCCTTTTTATGCATTTGTTGATAAATCAAAGTAATCAGAAACACAAAAACCAAAGCAAAAATGGCCAAAATAGATTGGATATAAACGGGTGCTGTCAAGGCAAGGCGTAAGAGAACTGTGGCCAATGCGAAAGCTGAATTTCTAAACATGACCATATATTGATAGTTGTATCGTAAAGATATGAGTACCAACAAAATATCTGAAAATATGAGAATGGTGTAAAAGGTTCCAAAGAATTTAAAGGTTTCAGAATGGGTCATAAAGAGATAACCATCTTGAATTCCGAGTATTACAAACGAAATGAGTAAAAAGATAGAAATCATTTTTTTGATATTGGTAAATCGAGCCTGATCTTCTATATCATAAGTGATGTTGCGATGAATTCGAATATTTTTAATCATGAATATTCCAAAGAAAATGAACCAAGCCGTGCCGGCATCGGCAAAAAAGTGCAGTAACGTTTCTTCGGCATGACTCCAATCAATGGCGTCGGGAAATTCGGTGAACCGCTTGAAGGCATTTCGCAATAAAATGAGCGAAATAATTTCAAATTGCTTGTGCATGGAACTGGCGATGGATGAGGGTAAGGTAAAAACTAGACTCATCACCTCAAAAAACAGGAGAATTACAAATGCAGTTTCGATGCTTGCAAAATGGTTTGTGGAAACATAAACACTTATAAATTGGGGCAGAAATCCCCAAATATTGAGCTGTATCGCTACTAAAGTGAGTAAAAATCCAATTACCACCGCCGAACCTAAAAGTTTTTGGTTGCTTTTGCTTTCCCAATAGTGTTCAATGGGATCATAGATTTTTACGAAGAAGTCAATGAGTTTTTTCATATTCTATACCTTGTTTTGAATAAAATTATGTAAAATAATATTGCTTAATATATTGGAATTCAATAATATAAATGATGCTTTTGTTTCTGATTTTTAAAGTAATAATCCAATTGATAATAAATTCAAAAGTAGGTAATTTTTAGATAAAGGTACTTAAAGGTAATGGAATAGGTGTTTGATCAATGAATTTATTGGCCATTTTACTGTTTTTTAGCATGATAACCTCCGATAAATATTAGAAAATTCTTCCAATTTGCCTTTTATAATTGCCTACTTTTACCGCCAGATTGTTAAAAGTAATTTTCACAATCAATTTATTTTTATAACAGTAAAATTTATTTTTCAACAGATGAACAAAACACACAGTTTCCATATACCAGTAATGGGCATTGGCTTTACCGCTGATTCTCCCATTAAAGTGGCGCATTTGGGCATTGACTCGGTGATTTCGTTGGTGGATGATGTTTTGCTTGAGAAAATTCGCAAAGTTTATACTTCTAAATTTGGAATGGATTATTCCGAAATTCGTGAATCGGACGACGATTACAGAGCCAATCGTGTAGAGTCGTATCTCAATATGGTTCAAGAAATTGCAGAACGCAAATTGGAAGAATTAAAGCAAAACATTTCTCAAAAAACCGATGAGCTTAAGGCTTACATCCAATCCCTTCCCGAGGGTCATAACCTGCGCGAAGATTTCAAACAATGGCAAAACAATTTGCCCAATCGCGACGAAATCTTAAATCGAATCAAAAACTCCTTAAAATTGGGTAGCATCGACGTCAATATTATGACCAAAGTGGATAAAACCAATTTTAAAAGTGGGGTGGAACTCCCTGCCGAATACAACGATGCACACGCTGCTTTTCGTGGTTTTGCCAAGAGCAATTTATCCTCAAGTATTATTTTATCTGCCGGAATGAACCCTCGATTGTATGCTTATATCGAGAATTTCGACGATTTTTATCCCGATGCTCAAGGACAAATCAAAAAGAAAATCATTCTTAAAGTTAGCGATTTCAAATCGGCCTTAATTCAAGGTAAATACTTGGCTAAAAAGGGAATTTGGGTGAGCGAATTTCGAATAGAATCGGGTTTAAATTGTGGCGGTCACGCCTTTGCTTCTGATGGATACCTTCTTGGTCCCATACTCGAAGAGTTTAAACTACGACGTGCAGAATTGCTTCAATCCATGCACGAGATTCTTGTGCCTGCCTTAACAGCTAAGTCACGTCCAGTGCCTACTGAGCCTATTACCATCCATATCACTGCACAAGGTGGAGTAGGTACCGCAGAAGAACATAACTTTCTTCTAAATTATTACCAATTGGATTCAGTGGGTTGGGGTTCTCCCTTTTTACTGGTTCCTGAAGCTACTACCCTCGACGAGGAAACGCTAAATCGACTTATCGATGCTAAAGAAGATGACCTCTACTTAAGCAATGTTTCTCCTTTGGGCGTTCCTTTCAACAATCTTAGAGGTAATACCAAAGACGTTGAAAAACAACAGCTTATAGATAATGGTAAACCCGGAAGTACTTGCCCTAGAAAATTTGTAAAACTCAATACCGATCTTACTGAAAAGGCCATTTGTACTGCATCCCGCACCTATCAAATGCTGAAAATTAAAGCTTTGGAAAAAATTGAAATGACCAAAGAAAAGTTTGCCTTTGAATATAATCGTATTGTTGAGAAATCTTGTATTTGCGCTGGTTTAGGAACTTCCACTTTGAAAGCTCTTGATGCTGATATTAAGGATATCGGACCAGGAGTGTCGGTTTGTCCCGGGCCTAATATGGCCTACTTCTCACGCAAACTTTCGCTTCAACAAATGATTGATCATATTTACGGACGTACCAATACTATTGAGCGCACAGATCGACCTAATTTTTTGGTGAAAGAATTGAGCCTATATATCGATTACCTTAAAAACAAAGTTAAAGAAGATCACGATACCTCTGATGCCAAATTGATTAACTATTATCATCAGTTTGCCAAAAATTTGGACAATGGAATCGAGTATTATCAACAGCTATTTTCAGAATTGAAATTGGACTTTAAAAACTCCAAACAACAGGTATTGAAGTCTTTTGATGATTATAGTGCCAAGCTTCAACTCTTGAAATTAGAAATTCTTTCGATGAAACCGGCTCCTATAAAAGTTAAATCATAGGGTTTTACTTTTTAAAGATAAAATATACAGCCAACACCAGAAAAACAAAACCAATCAAATGGTTGAGTTTGAAACTTTCGGTTTTGAAGGCAATGAGGGTAAAGAGCATAAATACAACCAAGGTGATAACCTCTTGAATTACTTTGAGTTCGACTAAGCTAAAAGGACCTCCGTTGCCTTTGAAACCGATGCGGTTGGCGGGCACTTGAGCAAAATATTCAAAAAGGGCTATCCCCCAACTTAACAGTACGATGCTTACTAAGCCCAATTTGCTAAACCATTTCCATTCACTAAACTTCAAGTGGCCATACCAAGCCAGGGTCATAAAGGTATTGGATAAAACAAGGAGTGCAATGGTCAAAACTGCTTTCATAAATCAAGG
>DZDC01000130.1 GCA_022736595.1 Draconibacterium orientale
CTATCGGGAGGGGCTAAGCTGCGTAAGTGAAAAACGAAAAGGCAAGATGCGAGGAGAAGGAGTTGTTATTGGTGGTAATTGGTGGTAATTGGCGATTTGGGTATTAAAACATGAATATTTAGCTTTCGCAATCAGAAATATTGTTTACTTTTGCAACATTGTTGCATTTGAACACTTGTTGCATTATGAACTCCATCGAAGTACTTAATAGTCATAACCTTAAGCGCACCAGTTGTCGCGAGGGAATTATTGATGTGATGCTGACTGCTAAAGAAGCCCTCTCTGAAAACGAAATCAGAGACAAACTGCTGGGCAATTACGATCGCACCACCTTCTATCGTAGCTTTAAAACCCTCGAAGAACACCATATTCTCCATCGCATTGTGGTGGATAATCTGAAAGTGAAATATGCTGTGAATCCTGCTTTAACTGGCGCCCAAGCTCATGCTCATTTCTATTGCAAAGAATGCAATACTGTGCTTTGCTTAACCCATATCCCCATTCAAAACCCACTTCTTCCACAAGGCTATTTACAAACCGAAACCGAATTGCTTATCAAAGGTTATTGCAGCCGTTGTCTTAAGCCCAATCCTCATCATGAGTAAAATAAAACCCATATATGCCTTTCTCCTTCTTTGGGTGTACCTGATTCCTACACTGTATCAGTCAATACATCTTTGGGAACACCCGCAGCATACGGTTTGCCATCGCGCTTCATTGGATATTTTCCCTCAAAAAACCAGTCCGCTTAACGCTCAATTTTCCAATACTTCTACCCTCGAAATGTGTCTTTCGTGCGGCTTTGAATGGGCTATGAACGACATTCCCACGCCCGCACAATTTCAATTCAACATCGATTTTATATTTCTACCTCAATATTTCGATTTATCACAACAAAGCCTCGATTCCCATATCAATCATCCAGGATCAAGAGGTCCTCCAAGAAAAATATAATCATGATTGTAAGTATATTTTTCAAATTTTTCATTCACCAATATGTATAAAATCATCCTGCTGCTCTTGGGTTTAGGGTTTTTCAACCTTAGCTTTTCTCAGCATAAATATAGCCTTAGTGGTCGCATAGTCGATTCCAATCAGAATCCCTTGCCTGGAGCAAGCATTTTTTTGATGCCTTCTGGTCAAGGTACTGTTGCTGATGCCAAAGGCTATTTTTCAATTCCCATGCTTGAAAATGGCTCCTACCGCGTGGAGGTTAAATACCTTGGTTACCAAAATTGGGTAGACACACTATTGGTGGATGCCAATCTCAATCGCTTAGTGGAACTAAAACCCCAATCGGTGGAACTTCAAGAGGTGGTAGTTTGGGATCACCGTGCTGAAAAACGCAAACAGGAGGAAAGCCTCAGCATCGAAATTGTAACCCAAGATTTCATAAAACAAAATCTGGGAGGCAGCCTTATGCAATCCCTTGAGCGTTTGCCAGGTGTGAGTACCATCGATATTGGCTCAGGTCAATCGAAACCCGTAATCCGTGGTTTGAGCTTCAACCGCGTTGTGGTGGTGGAGCATGGTCTTAAACATGAAGGACAACAGTGGGGTGCCGATCATGGACTGGAAGTGGATCAATATGCTGTGGAAAATGTGGAAATTATCAAGGGTCCTTCTAGCCTAACTTATGGTTCCGATGCCTTGGGAGGAGTGATTGACCTAAAGAGTGCTAAAATACCTGGTCCCAATACCTTAGGCGGAAGTGTCGATATCATTGGAAAAAGCAACAATCAGCATTGGGGTTCTTCTGTGGCTCTTTATGGTCGCAAAAAATACTTCTTTGTGCAGCTTCGAGCTACAGCACTTTCGTATGCCGATTACAGAGTTCCGGTAGATAGCGTCGATATTTATTCGTATCGTGCTGGTTTGCACAACAACAACCTACGAAACACAGCAGGCAATGAACAAAGCATCCACCTCAATCTGGGCTGGGCCAAAGATTATTTCCAGAGCAAAATTTTTGTGAGTCATCTGCGAAGTGAAGCCGGTTTTTTTGCCAACGCCCATGGACTGGAGCCACGACACGTGAATACCGAAATTCATGATGCCTCCAATCGCGATATACTGGATCCTTACCACCAAGTACAACATACTAAAATCGTTAGCACCACCCAATGGCGTAGTGAAAAGCTCAAATATGAATTGATACTTGGTTTCCAACGCAATCTACGCCACGAATGGAGCGAATACGTCAACCATGGTTATATGCCCGATCAATTTCCTGATAGTCTTCAATATGATCCCAATCTAGAGCTGCAATTTGATAAAAAAATCTATGCCGCTAAGTTTAAAGTCGATTTTGGAACTTGGAAAAAATGGAATACTTCCCTAGGATTTAATGGCGACTTTCAACATAATGAAATTGGCGGAAGAGCCTTCATTATACCAGCCTTTGACCAATGGAATGCTGGAATTTTTGGCATCAGTCAACGCCCGCTCACTGCCAACAGCATTCTGCAATGGGGCTTACGTTACGACGTAGGACAACTCAATTCAAAGGCATATTACGATTGGTTTCCGAGTCCTGAGGTGTCGGGAGCTGATACTCATTTTGTTTATTTGATGCGCGCTGATCATTTGCTGAAAAACTTCTCAAGTTTCAGTACCTCTTTGGGTTACAGTTATTTCACCGATCAATGGTTGTTGAAAATAAATGCGGGCAAAAGTTTTCGTATGCCCAATGCCAAAGAGCTGGCTGCCAATGGAGTAAACTATCACCATTTCAGTTATGAAGTGGGGAATGCCAATCTCAAACCTGAGAGCAGTTACCAGCTCGACCTCGGAATGGAATACGACGGTGGGTCTTGGATTGTTGGAGCCAGTCCGTTCGTCAATTTCTTTGCCAACTACATCTATCTCAATCCAACTTCCCAATACGACCGTTTGTACGGTAATGGTAATCAGGAATTTAATTATACCCAAAGCAATGTCTTCAGAGTGGGAGGCGAGGTGTATGGGCATGTGCATTTGATGAAAAATCTTTTGCTAGGAATGGTGGGTGAATACGTCTTTTCAAGGCAACTTTCAGGGGATAAACAAGGCTTCTCCCTTCCCTTTTCGCCGCCCGCTGCGGGTATTGTAAATATGAAATACACGGCCAAAAAGTTCTATTTCTTCGAATCCATGTATTTTAATCTTGATGTCAGATTCAGTGCTCAGCAAAATCAAATCGTTCCTCCAGAGGAAGTTACCGATGGCTATGTCATTTTCAATTTCAGCTGGGGCAGCGATATCAAAATCAAAAATCAAAAAATTGAGTTAAACTTTCAGATTCAAAATCTGACGAATACCGTTTATTTCAATCATACCAGTTATTATAGATTAATCAATGTTCCGGAAGCCGGACGCAATTTTGTAGTTAGTCTGCGCTTCCCTTTTCAAACATAATTAAAACCTTAAAATTTAATTCATGAAAAAATTTAATATCCTATTATCAATGAGTCTTTTAGCTCTTTTTATACTCAGCTTTAATGCATGTAAAAAAGAAGAAACCGAAAATGCCAAGCCTGCAATTTCAGCTTTGGAGTTGGGTTACAACAACAGCCATACTGTAGTATTAGGAAGCGATTTGCATATCGAAGCCGAGGTGGTGGCAGAAGGAAAAATCCAAACCATCCAAATTGAAATTCATGCCGAAGGGGGGGATAAAGGCAGCTGGATTTTTGATTCAGTTTATACCGAATTTGCAGGACTTAAAAACACTACATTCCACAAACATGTGGATTTACCCTTGGACACCGACACTGGACATTACCATTTTCACTTCATTGTCACCGATCAAGAAGGTCAACAAACCACTTTAGAAGAAGTAGTAGAAGTAGTTTTGCCCAGCGATAGTGCTACTCCAGTGCTGCAAGTCACCAACGCTCCCAGCAATGGACAAGACTTCATCAACGGACAAAGCATTCAAATCTCAGGCGACATTACAGACAACATTGCCTTGGGCGGACTCTACATCGGCTTGGTTAGTAGCACTCAAAGCCTTACCGATGCGGAGGTGAATCACACCAACACCATTACGCTATTGCATGGCCACGACTTTGATCAGCCAACCCAACATCATTTTGAAGCCAGCATTGTGGTGGGTGCTGCCTACGACAACAACAGCACCCCAAAACCCATTCAATGGCAATCGGGAAGTTACTATATTTTAGTGAAAACCAAAGATGCTTTTGGAGGCAATTGGACCTATTCAACCCATTATCCCATTCAAATAACAATAAGTAAATGAAAAAAACCATTCTAACTTTTGCATTTATCATTGCGCTTTATGGCACATTCTCGTCTTGCCAAAAGGAAGCAACCGTGGACAAAGAAAAACCCGTCATCGACCTTAGTGCCGCCGATGCCTTTCCAGGGAATTGCGATACACTCTATTTCGGCGAACCCTTTGTGCTCAAAATGGCCTTTTCTGACAATGTGGAATTGGGCTCCTATAGCATTGATATTCATCACAATTTCGATCACCATTCCCATAGCACCGAAATCACCAGCTGCACTATGGATCCCATTAAAGAAGCTTTTAATTCCTTCACGCACATTCAGAATTATAGCATTCCCACTGGGCAACAACACTATCAAACCCAATTGAGTATTCCTTTGCCCACTTCTAACGACGATGGCAGTTTTGACGAGGGCGATTACCATTTCTACATAAGTCTCACCGATCATGAAGGTTGGTCAACTCAAAAAGGATTGAGCATCAAGATTCTGTACCGATAGTTATTTATTTTGTTCCAAGTAGCTTTGCCCCGAAGGGCAAAGCTACTAATAGGAGCAATAAATGTTATTTTTGCAGCTCGATTTTGACCTTACCTAAAACCAGATCAACATCTTGGTTTTTACAAACTATTATATCTTAATGCAGCAATTCGACTCCATACATATTTCCGACTACGATTACCCCTTGCCCGAAAATCGCATCGCCCAATATCCCCTTTCCCAACGCGACCAAAGTAAATTATTAGTAGCTCAAAAAGAGCAACTTACCGAAACTGTATTCGACCAGATCGACACTTTTTTACCCAAGAATTCACTATTGGTTTTCAATGATACCAAAGTGGTGCGCGCTCGAATGCACTTTCATAAAAGCTCTGGAGCTCGACTCGAAATTTTCATTCTCGAACCCCTAATTCCCACCACTGAAATACAAAATGCCTTTCAGGTTACCCAAAGTTGTCATTGGAAATGTTTGGTGGGAGGAGCTAAGAAATGGAAAGAGGGTTCACTGGTTTTACATACCCTTTGCGAAGGAAAGGATGTGGAGATTAAAGCTGAGAAAATCCAAAGTTTTGGCGATAGTTATGAAATACGATTTAGCTGGGCACCCAGCCAATTGAGCTTTTCGCAAATCATTGAATCAGCGGGGAGTATTCCACTTCCTCCTTATATGCAGCGCAAAAGTGAGCCGTCAGATCAAATCCGCTACCAAACCATATACGCCCAACATGAAGGTTCTGTGGCCGCACCCACTGCAGGACTGCATTTTACCGAAACCATATTCGAAAAACTCAAAGCCAAAAACATTGCTCAGGCCAGCATCAGTCTGCATGTGGGAGCTGGCACCTTTAAGCCCGTAAGCGCCGAAAGTATCACCGATCACAGCATGCATCATGAACAAATTGTGATAAGCCAAAAGCTCGTACAGCAGCTTATTCATAACCAAGGCAATCCCCTTATCGCGGTAGGCACCACTTCCACCCGCAGCCTCGAAAGCTTATATTGGTTTGGTGCTCGATTAATTCAAAATCATGAGGCCACCTTCGACATACAGCAATGGGAACCATACCTAGGTCAGCCCCAACCCACTGCCCTCGAAAGTTTAAATGCAGTGCTGCATTATATGCAACGTCATCAATTGCATCACCTCCATGGATCTACAGGAATCATCATTGCGCCTGGTTACCAGTTTCAACTTGTGGATGTTTTAATTACCAATTTTCATCAACCCAAGAGCACCTTATTGCTTTTAGTATCTGCTTTCTATGGCAATCATTGGATGCAAGCATATCAATTTGCTCTCGACCACCAATTTCGGTTTTTAAGCTATGGCGATGCTTGCTTATTTTATATAAATCGAAGTACATAGATAAGACATGGGGGGCATTTTATACCGATGATGCATTCAAAATAGTTCATGCATTTCGGCATTGACCATTGTAAAATTATATTTTAGACTAAAATATCTTAGTACATGACAAAAAGTTACAATAGATTTAAGATTC
>DZDC01000272.1 GCA_022736595.1 Draconibacterium orientale
TACGGTGGACCCAATCGTTTGGACAGTCAGGCAAGCATGTTAAGCTCTAATTCCATTAATCATATACCACATCTTTGCCTCGCGTGAGCAGAAAATTTTTAAGTGCGAGAATGGACACTCAAAGATCCGTCGGAGCACTTAAAAATTTCCTGCAGAGTCCTGCCCAACGCTTCAAATTTTCACGCAACCTTTGCAAAGGGATGTGGCAATCCATAATAAACCTCATCCGGTGTGCAATCATTAAGCCTTTGGTGAGGTCTTTGATGATTATAAAACCGGAACCACTTTTTAAGGCCTTGCTTCAGATCTTTGCCATCGTCAAAGGCTCTTAAATAAAGATATTGGTATTTTACTGTCCACCATAACCTTTCAATAAAAATATTATCTTGGAATCGGCCACGGCCGTCCATGCTGATTTGAATATGGTTATCGTTTAACACTTTTATAAACAACTCACTGGTAAACTGACTTCCCTGATCTGTGTTGAAAATAGCCGGGCATCCATACTTCCTAATGGCATCTTCCAATGCTTCTACACAAAAGTCTGCTTCCAGGGAATTTGATACCCGAAAAGACAATACTTTCCGGCTGTGCCAGTCCATGATCGCCACAAGATACATGAATCCTCTGGACATCGGAACATATGTTATATCTGCTGCCCACACCTGGTTGGGACTGTCGACGGTTAATCCTCTCAAAAGATAAGGATATATTTTGTTTTCCGGATGCGGTTTGGTCGTTCTGGGTTTTGGATACAGGGCTTGCAGCCCCATAAGCCGCATCAGCCGCTGTATAGGTTTCCGATTTATTGTCCAGCCCAATCTCCTGATATGATTTCTCATCGACCTGCTACCGTAAAAAGGTGTTTCCAAATATTGTTCGTCAATGACCCGCATCAGCTCCAGATCCTTTGCCTTTACTTGCTTTGGTGTATAATACGCTGAGGATCTGCTAATGCTCAAAAGACTGCATTGATTTGCAATGCTTATTTGGGAATCTTTGAAATCTATCATTTGCTTTCTTTGCTCTCGACCTAAAAATTGAGCTTTTTGGACAAAAAATCGCGTTCCACCTTTAATTTGCCAATTTGTCGATAAAGTTCATCAACCGTGTCATCTGACTGTTTCCTGGATCTCTGACCTTTATCGAAAATATCAGGCGCGCTTTCAAGAAGGGATCGTTTCCAAGTGTGAATCATTGTTGGGTGAACCCCGAACCTGACCGCCAGTTCCGTAACAGTTTCGTCATTCTTTAATGCCGCCAAAGCAACTTTTGCTTTAAATTCGGGGCTATACTTTTTTCTTTGGTTACTCATGCTGCTCTCCTTTTGTTCATTCCAAATTAGAGCTTAGCATATTGTCCAACTTTTGGGGACCACCGTA
>DZDC01000131.1 GCA_022736595.1 Draconibacterium orientale
ATTACCGCATTCACCCAATCCGTTCCAATTCGTCCCATCCGTGTTATCCGTGTTCAAACAAAACTCCCCCTTAGCTGATAAAAAATAGCTTCTGCGTTTCCATTAAAAAAAAATCTACCTTTGTCCCGATTTTAGTTCTCAGCCTTTTATAAGGCCTGAACCAAAAATTTATACAGAAGAGTGGAGAGATTAGGCTCTGTGAAACTCTGACAACCTCCCCTATTTACAGGGAAAAGGTGCCAACACCTAATCTTCGGGCTTGGTCTCGGGATGATTATAAATTGAATTGTAAAGTCAACATTTTCAAACAATTTTTTCGTCACACCACCTTGTCCACCAATTTTAAAAACGGAATTAAAACCTTGTTTTATATTTTATTGACATGGACAAATTAGAAATATTAAAGGCATTACTTAAAGAACGCGTTCTGGTGTTAGATGGCGCCATGGGAACCATGATTCAGCAAGCCAAACTTACCGAAGCCGACTATCGTGGCCAGCGCTTTAGCCATTGGAAACTTCCTCTCAAAGGCAACAACGATCTACTCAACCTTACCCGTCCGGAGCTGATACAAGATATTCATCAGCAGTATCTTGAAGCCGGTGCCGACATCATCGAGACCAATACTTTTAACAGCACCGCCATCAGCATGGCCGATTATGGAATGGAAGAACTGGTGCACGAACTCAACTTTGAAGGCGCTCGCATAGCCAAAGAAGTGGCTCAAGAATTTAGCCTCAAAAATCCAGAAAAGCCCCGCTTTGTGGCCGGAAGTATCGGACCCACCAACAAAATGGCCAGCATGTCGCCGGAGGTCAACAACCCTGCTTTCAGAGCCGTAAGCTTCGACCTGTTGAAGTCCAATTATTACCAACAGTCCCAAGCTCTAATTGAAGGCGGCTGCGATATCCTTCTGGTGGAAACCATCTTTGATACCCTCAATGCCAAAGCTGCACTTTTCGCCATCAACGAACTCATGCAAGAATTGAACTACAAAATTCCTGTGATGGTTTCGGGCACCATCAGCGATGCCAGTGGTCGATTGCTTTCGGGGCAAACACTGGAGGCTTTTGTCAATTCGTTGAGCCATATCGAATTGCTCAGCATCGGGCTCAATTGCGCCCTCGGAGCCGAAGAAATGCGCCCTCACTTGCATACTTTGTCTCAAAAAACAGGTTTCGCTGTTTCTGCCCATCCCAATGCTGGATTGCCCAATCAGTTTGGCGCCTACGACCAAAGTCCCGAAATCATGTCTAAGCAGGTGGCTCACTTCCTCGATCACCAATACACCAACATCATCGGCGGTTGCTGCGGAACCACACCGGAACATATCAAAGCCTTTGCCCTCTTAGCTCAAAAAGCCAAAGCCCGACCCATCTCCCCCATTCCCACACTCACCCAAGTGAGTGGTTTGGAAGTGGTGCCCATTGAGCAAAGTCGCAATTTTGTGAATATCGGTGAACGTACCAATGTGAGCGGTTCCAAAATGTTTGCCCGATTGATTCGAGAAAAAAAGTACGAAGAAGCCCTCGAAGTGGCGCGCCATCAAATAGAAGGTGGAGCCCAAATCATTGATGTTTGCATGGACGATGGCATGTTGGATGCCGCTGCAGAAATGAAAAACTTCCTCAATCTCATTGCTTCTGAACCGGATATTGCCAAGCTCCCCGTGATGATCGACAGTTCCAAATGGGAAGTCATTGTGGCCGGATTGCAATGCCACCAAGGCAAAGCCATCGTCAATTCCATCAGCCTAAAAGAAGGTGAAGCCGCTTTCTTGGAAAAAGCCGAGACGCTTAAGAATTATGGTGCTGCCGCGGTGATAATGGCCTTCGACGAAAAAGGACAAGCCACTTCCTTTCAAGAAAAAATTGAGGTGTGCCAACGGTCGTACAAGTTGTTAACCGAAAAAATAAACTTCCCGCCTCAAGATATCATCTTCGACCCCAACATTTTAAGTATTGGAACGGGTATGGACGAACATCGCAATTATGCGGTGGATTTCATTAATGCCACCCGATGGATCAAAGAAAACTTACCCCATGCCAAAGTGAGCGGCGGCATCAGCAATTTGAGTTTTGCCTTCAGAGGTCACGATGTTCTTCGCGAAGCCATCCACAGCGTTTTTCTCTTCTATGCCATCAAAGCGGGTATGGATATGGGCATTGTAAACCCTGCTATGCTTCAGATTTACGACGAAATTCCCGCCGACCTCTTGCTTTTGGTGGAAGATCTGGTGCTCAATCGCAACGAAGAAGCCACCGACCGACTTTTGGCCTATGCCCAACAAAACAAATCGCAGCAGTCACACGAAAATATTCAAGTGGCTCAATGGAGAGAACTCGGACCCGTTGAGCGACTTAAACACGCTTTAATTCAAGGAATTACAAGCCACATCGAGGAAGATATCGAAGCCGTAAGGCCGCTTTTTGCCTCCGCCATCGGACTTATTGAAGGCCCCTTGATGGACGGAATGAACGAAATTGGGGAACGCTTTGGCGCCGGCAAAATGTTTCTGCCCCAAGTGGTTAAAAGCGCCCGCGTGATGAAAAAAGCGGTGAGCATTTTGATGCCCTACATCGAAACCGAAAATAAAGGCGAGAAAAGCAGTGCCGGCAAAGTACTCTTGGCTACCGTTAAAGGCGATGTACACGACATTGGCAAAAATATTGTGAGCGTGGTTTTGGCTTGCAACAATTTCGAAATCATCGATTTAGGCGTGATGGTTCCCCTTGAAAAAATACTGGATACCGCCCTCAAAGAAAAAGTGGATCTCATCGGTTTAAGCGGCCTCATCACCCCTTCCTTGGACGAAATGATTAACATTGCACAAGAAATGAAGGAGCGCAAACTCAATATTCCATTGCTCATTGGCGGTGCCACCACTTCCGAAATTCATACGGCTGTGAAAATTGTCCCTCAAACTCCCTACCCTGTGGTGCATGTGCGCGATGCCAGTATGGGAGTGAATGTGAGTGCAAAACTACTTTCGGATTCAAAGGAAGTTTTTATGCAAAATATTCGAGAAAAATACCAACAACTCGTCGAAAAACACCAGCAAAGAACGCAACAAAAAAACTACCTCCGCTTGGAAGAGGCCAACCGAAATGCCTTCGCGTGGAAAGCTGAATCTGCCCAAATTGTTACACCCAATCAATTGGGAATTCAATACTTCCACGATTTTCCTTTGGAAGAAATCATTCCCCTTATCGACTGGAGCTTTTTCTTTCAAGGATGGCGCTTGACAGGCAAGTTTCCGCAAATACTCGATGACCCTGAAAAAGGTACCGAAGCCCGAAAATTATACGCCGATGCCCAACTTATGCTTCAACGCATTGTGTCCGAAAAAATGCTTACAGCCAAAGCTGCCATTGGCATTTTTAAAGCCCAAAGTACCCAAAACCAAGTCGAAGTTCAGTATCAAAACCTAAACATTCCCTTTCATTTTTTACGAAATCAGGAAATGGGAAAAGAGCTTAACCTCTGTTTAAGCGATTTTATTGCCCCCAAAACATCGGGTTACGACGACTATCTTGGGCTTTTTGTGGTGAGTACGGGTTTTGGCATTGAAGCGCATTTAAAGCATTTTGAAAACGATCAAGACGATTATAGCGCCATCATGCTCAAGCTTTTAGCCGACCGATTGGCAGAAGCCTTTGCAGCCTTAATGCATCAAAAAGTGAGACGCGAAATCTGGGGTTTTAGTGCCAACGAAAACACTTCTTTAGAGCAACTGCATTCAGAGAAACATCGGGGCATCCGACCCGCCCCAGGCTACCCTGCTTGTCCCGACCACGACGAAAAACGCAAGCTCTTTAAACTTCTTCACGCCACCGAGCAAATTGGAGTGCAACTTACCGAATCCTATGCCATGTACCCCGCTTCAAGCGTGAGTGGCTATTATTTTGCTCATCCTAAAGCCCAATATTTCAATGTAGGCAAAATAAAAGCTGATCAAATTGAAGCTTATTGTTCCCTTAAAGGCCAAAGTGCCGAGCTGCTTAAAAAAGTATTATCATCACAGTATTTAGCCGATTAAAATTATAGAAATGAAAGTAACCGAACATATAAAAAACGCCAAAAGCACCCTATTCAGTTTTGAGATTTTACCTCCCCTCAAAGGAAGTAACTTCATCCATCTTGAAGAAAACATCAACCGGCTTCTGCCCTATCAACCCGCCTTTATCGATGTCACTTACCACCAGGAAGAGGTGGAATACCGCGAATTGAAAGATGGCCGCCTCGAAAAACGAGTAGTTCGCAAACGACCTGGCACTGTTGGTATTAGCGCTGCCATTCAGTACCGTACTAAGATTGATGTAGTACCTCACATTATTTGCGGTGGTTTTTCGATGGAAGATACCGAAAATGCCCTCATCGACCTTCAATTCCTCGGCATCGACAACCTCTTAATCGTTCGGGGTGATTCTGTTGGTAATCAGCGCAACTTCATCCCCGAACCCAATGGTCATAAAAATGCTTTGGGCTTAGTGCAACAAGTTTCAAACTTAAACAAAGGCATTTACATCGACAATGAATTGGAAAACCAAAGCAAAACCAACTTTTGCATGGGCGTGGCGGGCTATCCCGAAAAACATGCCGAATCGCCCAACCGAATGCTCGATTTGCAATACTTAAAAGCCAAAGTAGAAGCTGGAGCCGACTATATTGTTACACAGATGTTTTTTGACAACCAAAAATATTTCGATTTTGTGCGCGATTGCAGAGAAATTGGAATTAAGATACCTATAATTCCAGGATTGAAAGCCTTTGCAAGTAAAAACCAGCTTCAAATTTTGCCCCAAACCTTCCACATCGATTTGCCCGAAAATTTGGTGAATGAGGTGCTCAAATGCAAAGATGCTTCTGCCGTTAAGCAAGTGGGAATTGAATGGGCCATAGCTCAATCAAAGGAACTTATGGCGCATAATGTGCCTGTACTTCACTACTATACCATGAGTAAAAGCGACAATATTGAGCAGATTGTAAAGGCTGTTTTTTAGGAATTAATGTTGAATCAAAATTTTATTTGACAGGCTTTTACCTTCAAATTCAAGGGTATAGAAATAAAATCCATTAGCCCATTCGCGCACATCTAGGGTTAAGTTCTGGCGTCCACGATCTTGATTCAAAACCCTTTGGTATTGCAACTGACCTAAAGCGTTATAAAGTGATAAACGCAGCTCCCCAGAGCTCGGTAAAAAATAACCAAGGTTTATCGAATGCTGCGCTGGATTGGGCACAGCTGGCAACAATTCAAAGGTGATTGACCCAGATTCATCGATTCCTTCACAATCATAAATCCCAATATACACATGGGATGCAGAGTCATTACAGTCGTTTTGATCGAGATTTGAATGTACTTCTGCACTCAATAAAAATTGTCCAATGGGGCTATGAAATTTAGTTATAAAACAATAAATTGCGGTGTCTCCACTGGCAAGGCTACCGTTCCATGTGTCAACTGATACAGGAATATTATTAAGATTGCACCATATAGGTATTGAAGTAAGGGTATCCAATCCATAGTTTCTTAGGATAATAAATGCTGAATCTAAGCCACATAAACTTGTGGTGTCATTCCAAGCAGGTACTACCCAAGCCGAGTCAATACCTGCATCGAAGTTAGCAGGAGTAGCCACAATATATTTACATAAAGTATCATTGGTATAATTGGCATCATTCAAAAGCATAGAAAAGGCGCAAAAATTAAAATTACTTGAAGGAACTTTAAATTTTTTGGAAAGCGATACAATGGTATCAGCATTGGATACCAATCCATTGCTTAAATTTATATTATTGGAATAGAAAATTGAACCACCATTAACGCGGTACCTAATGCTAATAACATTTAAAGTATTGGTACCAAAATTTTTAACTTTAACTTGAACCTGAACTGAATCTCCTATTTGAGCAGAATCGCCAGGAACGATAATTTCAGTAATCCCAATATCATGGGCTAGCTGCGCTTGGATAGGAAGAACCAAAACCATAATAAATGCTACAACAATTAAAATACTTTTCATCTTTTTTTGTTTTTTAGAGTTCAAACTCAATTTCTTTTATTCAATGGGTTGATTAAATGGAAATTCAAACATACAATAAAAACCATAACACAACTCCTTTGTAAGAAAAACCTTAGTACATGACAAAAAGTTACAATAGATTTAAGATTC
>DZDC01000273.1 GCA_022736595.1 Draconibacterium orientale
GTTTGGCAAACTTATAGAGCAGAAGAAAGTTATATCTATAACCGGATTGCTATTTTTTTAGTGTAAACTTTATAATTGAAAACGTAACTCTGCGGTTCATTTGAGATTTGCCGGAAACCGGTTGGGAACTGCCTAAGGCTTCTATTTTAATCAAAGAAGTATCTACACCTCTGTTGTTTAAATATTTGAGAACACTTTGTACCCGTCTTTTAGAGAGGGCAACATTGTATTTTGGGTCACCCCATTGGTCGGTATGTCCTTTGATGGTCAACTCGTATTGTGATAAGGTTTTTATTAAGTTGGCTGCTATCTTGAGTTTGGCTTGTTCATCCGGAAAGATTTCATCACTGTCAAAATCAAAATAGATTGCTATTTGACTGAATTCTTTTTCGATGGCTGCTAAGTCTGTATCATCTGTTTTTTCAGGTTGAACTACTGCCGGCTCAGGGCAACCGTTATGTGCCGCTACTCCTATTACATCGGGACATAGGTCGAGGTGGTCAGCAATTCCGTCTGCATCCGAATCTTTTTCAGGACACCCCTTGTTGGCTTTAGTTCCGACTACTGTAGGGCATTCGTCATTTTCATCGATTACACCGTCATAATCTGAGTCAGGGATCACAGTTACTTTAGGTTCAGGACATCCATAATTGCCTTTGATTCCGGCTATTTGTGGGCATTGATCTTCACGATCTTTTACACCATCATTGTCAGCGTCGTGATCCACTTGTAAATTGACGAACAAACCCAAAGAATGTTGAAAGAAATCTGTGCCGGTTCCACTTAACGAAAAAGTACCTTTTAGATTGTGGTTATACGAAGATTCAAAGTTAAAACCTGCATTTTCGTTTAGGTACAAATTAAAACCCCATGTTCCGTTGACTTTAAAATCATTTAAATTTTCAATGGAATAACCCATACCTAAGCCTAAGTAAGGGTCAAAGATGCCTGTATTTCCCACCAATGAATTGATATCGTAGAGTGCTTTGGTATCAAAATAGTAAAAATGATAGTCCTTCAAAGGATTCCCTTGTACCCAATCAATATCTTTTTTAATTTTATTAGAGGACAGTGAAGCTTGCACACTCCATACATCGGTAATTTTGCGGGCAAGTCCCAATCGAAGTGATATGCCATTGAAATTGATATCATTTTCGGTGGTGTTAAAATAATCTTTTACAATGCCACTCAACCTGTAAGGCGTTCTTATATCTACCGCATTGACATCTAAACTCACTCGCCATTTAGCATCGTTTTGAGCAGTTGACCACCAGCTAGTGAATACCAAAAAAACAAAAGCTACGTTTTTTAAATAGTTTTTCATATTCATGGAAAATTAAAGAGTAAATTTTATCTTA
>DZDC01000274.1 GCA_022736595.1 Draconibacterium orientale
CTAAACCCCATGATTAACTTAGAATGCGAATAATTTTTCCAGCACTTTTTATTGTGGCTATAAGCTTCATAATCCTCTCCAACACCACTAACTCGGGAGGCAGTAACGGAGGTAAAACTGGCAGCGGAGCCGATCAAAACAATTGCACCCAATGCCATGCTGGAACACCGCTACGCAGTTACTTTTGGATTACTTCCAACATACCTCCCTCGGGATATATTCCAAACCAAACCTATTCCATCACCCTCACTGCCACCCATGCTAATGCTGCGAAATTGGGATTTGAAATCACAGCAGAAAATGCAGCCCATCAAAAAACAGGCACTTTTATAATCACTCAATCCAATGCTACCAAACTCACCAATGCTTCCCATGCGGTAACCCATACCGGATTAGGAACCACCCCAAACAATGGCGCCCGAAGTTGGACATTCGATTTTATTGCACCGAATTTTGGTACGGGCACTTTTAATTTTTTTGCCGCTTTCGTTGCGGCCAATGGTAACATGGGAACCAGTGGGGATGTGGTTTACCTCACCGATACCCTTTTTACTCAAGACCCCACCGCCCATTTCACTCCCAAAAATGCAAAGTCTAATACCCAGATTTTTCCCAATCCTGCATCCGATTATTTATTCATTAAAACTACAGAAACCATCTATAGCATACAAATCATCAATCTCCAAGGGAAAGTAGTTGACGTGGAATTTCCGTCGGAAGAACGTCCTATTAAACTATATTTAAACGCTTTAAAACCTGGGGTGTATTTCCTTCAACTCCAAAAATCAACCCAAACCGAAACGCTGAAATTCATTAAAACCACACCCTAAGTCATGTCATACGAACCCAAAATCGAACTCTTTACCGACGAATATTTTATGCGCGAAGCCCTCAAAGAAGCTCAAAAAGCCTTTGACGCCGACGAAGTTCCCATTGGTGCAGTGGTAGTTTGCAATCAGCGCATCATTGCCAAAGCCCACAACATGACCGAAGCCTTAAACGATGCCACCGCCCATGCCGAAATGCTCGCCATCACCGCAGCTGAAAATTATTTGAATGCTAAATTCCTACAAGACTGCACTTTGTATGTCACCCTCGAGCCTTGTGTTATGTGTGCGGGGGCCAGCTTTTGGAGCCGAATTGGAAAAGTAGTGTACGGAGCTCCCGACGAAAGATACGGCTACAAAAAAGCAGGTGACACCCTTTTTCATCCCAAAACCCAAATTATAGGTGGAGTAATGGCTCAGGAATGTGGGCAACTTATTCGACGTTTTTTTGAGAAAAAAAGAGGATAGAAACAAGCCGTCAGACTGAGTGGTTTTTACCATGAAGTAAAACGCAATGGTAAAAATTGTA
>DZDC01000132.1 GCA_022736595.1 Draconibacterium orientale
TCCATCAACGATTTGCAAAAACAAAGTCAGCTAAAACAAATGGAGGTGGAGCTATATCAACTGAAACGCAGCTTGGTAGAGTTGGCATTTGCCCTTGAATTTGTTCAGCAACAAAGAGCCCTCAACAAAACTCATCGCGATCAGCTTCAAATCAAATTTACCGAATTTACATCCCTCGTTCAAAATGGATCTATGCTTGCCAGCCAACTCGACGCACTGCAATTGGAGCAGTTGAAACTAGAGCAAGCCCTCACAGAGCTAAGCTCCGAACGAATCCGCATTTGTGCCAGCATAAGCAATTTGAGCGGATTGCCCATCGATACTTCCATGCACATCGACCTTGGAACTCCGTTACCTACGGCTCAGAAAACTCAAAATAGACCCGAATACCAATTGATGAGCCTTCAACAACAAAGCCTGCTCAAAAGTCAGGATTTAAATTACTCGCAGTATCTACCAAGGGTTTATGCTTATGCCACAGCAGGTTACGGACGCCCTGGATTTAATTACCTCAGCGACGAATTCGACGATTTTTATTTGGTGGGGCTGGGTCTCAATTGGAAAATATGGAATTGGCAAGATGGCAAAAAAGACCGTGAAGTGCTTAAAATCAATTCACAAATCATCGAAACCCAAAAGGAAAGCTTCGACCTCAACCTTCAAAATAGTCTTACCCAATATCAGCAGGAGATGTTGAAGCAGCAAGAACTTGTAAAACAAGACGATAAGATGATTCAATTGCAAACCAATATTGTAAAAACTGCCGACCATCAACTCAAAAACGGCAGCATCACCAGCTCAGCTTATGTGGACGAACTACAAAAACTTCGACAATACCAAATGGCCATGGAAACCCATAAGATTCGCGAAAAATTGGCTGTTGTCAATTACATCTGGGCCTTGGGCTTGCTCTAAATTTTTACCTCTAACCCTCTGAATTACAAACCACAAAATACCCATTATGAATCTAACAAAACTCATGCTCTCAGGATTATTACTGAGTCTATGGAGCTGCCAGAATAACGCATCAGATGCCGATGCTTTTGGAAATTTTGAAGCCGAAGAAGCCCTCATCAGTGCGGAAGTGTCAGGCCGTTTGGTGAAATTTAACATCGACGAAGGACAAATATTGGCTTTAAACCAATCGGTAGGCAAAATTGACACGGCAGATCTCTATTTGAAAAAACTCCAATTACAGTCGCAAATTCAAGCCACACAAGCCAATTTTGACCAAATTGAAGCCCAGCTCGAGGTGCAAAAGCAACAACTGTCCAATGTAGAAGTTACCCGCAATCGCACTCGTAAACTTTTAGACGAGCAAGCCGCCACCCAAAAGCAATACGATGAAGTGGAGGGACAATACCAACTGTCGCAAAAGCAAATCAGAAGCGTTGAAAGCCAAAAAACCGCCCTGCATCTTCAGATTCAAAGCATGTACGAACAGCTCAGACAAATTGAACTCAACCTCCACAAATGCTATCTGCCAAACCCTGTGGAAGGAACTGTGCTCAACACTTTTGCCCAGCAAGGCGAAATTTCGACCCCCGGCAAAGTCCTTTATAGCATTGCCGATTTGCGCTATTTGAAGCTAAAGGCCTATGTTTCGGGCAATCAATTAAGTCGATGTGTTCTAGGCAAAAAAGTGCAAGTGAGCATCGATCAAGCTGAGGGAGCCCTAAAGACCATGGAAGGAGAAATCATTTGGATTAGCCCCACCGCAGAATTTACACCCAAAACCATCCAAACCCGTGAGGAACGTGTAAATCTGGTATATGCCTTCAAAGTAAGGGTTAAAAACGATGGCAGTCTGAAAATTGGAATGCCCGCAGAAGTTCGATTTTAAACTATGAACTACGCTCTGGAAATAGAAAATTTGAGCAAGGCTTATCCTTCTGGAGTAAAAGCCCTTGAACACCTGAGCTGTAAAGTGGAGGCCGGCAGTCTGTTTGGATTTATTGGGCCGGACGGTGCAGGGAAAACCACCCTTTTCCGCATACTCACCACCCTGCTCCTGCCCGACGAAGGAAAGGTAAATCTTTTGGGTCTCGACCTCATCCATGACTATAAAAAAATACGCCAAAGTTTGGGATATATGCCAGGTCAATTTTCGCTTTACCAAGACCTTAGCGTGGAAGAAAACCTCAATTTTTTTGCAGGAGTATTTAAAACCAACCTTGCCGACAACTACCACCTGATTGAGGATATTTACAAGCAAATAGAGCCCTTCAAACATCGGCGTGCGGGAAAACTTTCGGGAGGCATGAAGCAAAAACTCGCTCTGAGCTGTGCCCTCATTCATAAACCCCAGATGCTCTTTTTAGATGAACCTACCACGGGAGTGGATGCCGTTTCACGAAAAGAATTTTGGCAAATGCTCCATAAACTGAGAGACGGTGGGCTCACCATAATCGTTTCGACTCCCTATATGGACGAGGCTGCCCTTTGCGACCAGGTAGCCTTGATTCAAAAAGGTAAAATTCTCAGCATCAACACTCCCCAAGAAATAATCAAAAGCTTCCCGCTACAGCTTTTCGCTTTAAAATCGACAGACAACTATCCATTGCTCAAAGTTTTACAAGCAGAAGAATCTGTGCATTCAGTTTGGCTTTTTGGCGAAAGCCTGCACCTAAGCCTTAAGGGAAACCTCAGCATCGAAAGCTTTGAAGCCGATATCAACCGTCGATTTCCTCAATTGACCTTCGAGGTTGAAGAAATTGAAGCTGGCATTGAAGATTGTTTTATGGAATTAATGTACAGTCATGGAAACCGTAGTTAATGTAAAAAATCTGGTTAAAAAGTTTGGTTCCTTTGTGGCCAACGATCACCTCAACTTTGAGGTGTATAAAGGAGAAATCTTTGGTTTTTTGGGAGCCAATGGAGCCGGGAAAACCACCGCCATCAAAATTCTTTGTGGCCTTAGCAAGCCCAGTTCTGGCAGCATAATGGTGGCAGGATTTGATGTGTATCGCGAAAGCGAAAAAATCAAGAAAAACATCGGCTATATGAGTCAAAAGTTTAGCCTGTACGACGACCTCAGCATTGCCGAGAACATCCGCTTTTATGGTGGTATTTACGGTTTGACCACTCCAAAAATAAAGGAAATCACCGAGAATTACATTCACGAACTCCAATTGCAAAACTATACCAAGAGTATGGTTGGCGAATTACCTTTGGGTATCAAGCAAAAGTTAGCCTTCTCCATAGCGGTAATGCACCAGCCTCGCATTGTCTTTCTCGACGAGCCCACCAGTGGAGTTGACCCCATTACCCGCCGACAATTTTGGGAACTCATCTATAGCGAAGCCGCCAAAGGAACCACGCTTTTTGTAACTACTCACTATATGGACGAAGCCGAATACTGCCACCGCGTTTCAATAATGGTGGACGGACGCATTGATGCCTTGGGAAGTCCAAGGGAACTGAAGCAACAGTTTGAAGCCCAAAGCATGGAAGAGGTTTTTATAAAACTTGCACGCAAAGCCAAACGCAGCGATGGATAAATTTCAAAACAAATAATTATGCGCGATTTTATAATCAAAGAGTTTAAACAAATCTTTCGCGATTATCGAAGCATGGTAATCCTTTTTGGCATTCCCATTATTCAAGTTTTGCTATTTGGTTTTGCCTTAAGCCTCGACCTCAACGACGCTCATATTGCAGTTTTGGATAGAGCCAATGACGAACACAGCAAAAAAATAATACGCAAACTCGACGCCAGCAGTTATTTCATTGTGGACACCTATCTCCAGAGCGAGAGCGAAATTGAAGCCCTTTTCAGAAAAGGAAAGGTGAAGGAAGTGCTGATTTTTGAAAATCAATTTGCAAAGAAACTCCATAATCAAGGGCATGCCGCAGTGCAAATTATTGCCGATGCCTCCGATCCCAACACCGCCAATATGACGGTGAGCTATACCCAAGCCATTATTGCCAATTACCAACAGGAACTGCTCACAGGCAACACCTTGGCAATGAATATGAAAGCAGAACCTTTGTTTTTCTACAATCCAGAGCTTAAAAGTGTATTTATGTTTGTGCCCGGAGTTATCACTATCATTTTGCTTTTGGTTTCCGCCATGATGACCTCCATCAGCATTGCCCGCGAAAAAGAACTTGGAACCATGGAAATATTGCTGGTGTCGCCCATACAGCCCTTTCAAATTATTCTGGGCAAAGTAATTCCATATATGGTGCTCTCTTTCATCAATTTTATTCTCATCCTCATCTTGGCCTTTGCCGTTTTTAAGATGCCTATGAGTGGCAATATACCTTTGCTGATGGCTGAAGCGCTACTTTATATTTTATTGAGCTTGAGCTTGGGTATTTTAATTTCCACGGTGAGCAATTCGCAACAAACCGCCATGATGCTGAGTATGTTTGCACTTCTTTTGCCCACCATTTTACTTTCGGGCTTCGTTTTCCCCATCGAGAATATGCCTCAAATACTTCAATATCTGAGTCATATCATGCCCAGCAAATGGTTTATCATTATCATCAAAGACATTATGCTCAAAGAGGCTGGCTGGCGCGAAGTGGCCTTTGAAACCGGCATTTTAATGTTTGAAACCTTCTTATTTATAGCACTAAGCATCAAGAAATTTAAAATCAGATTGGCATGAGGGTCATACGTTTTATCATAGAAAAGGAGTTTAAGCAAATCTTTCGCAATCGGATGATGTTGCCCATAATATTTGTGATGCCCGTCTTTCAGCTTCTGATTCTGAGTTATGCGGCCACTTTTGAAATCAATGAAATACGATTGGGAATCTCCGATGCCGACCAAAGTTCGCATTCCAGGGCAATGGTGGCAAAATTCAAAGGCAGCAATTTCTACACCATTTCTTATGAAGATGCCAATCTTGAAAAACTCAAAAAGCAAATGCAGGAAGGAAACATTCAACAGATCATTCGCATACCTACCCATTTTGAAAAAGACTTGCTCAAAGGGCTTAAACCCGAGGTGCAACTCATCACTGACGCTGTAAATGGTAGCGCTGCCGGTTTGATGAATGCTTATAGCCAACAGATTATACTCGAATATCAAAGGCAAGAGTTGCAGCAACAGCTCGGCATCAAGCAAGTGGGTGGCATTGAAACACCTTACCAGTTTTGGTACAACCCAGAACTGGACTACAAAACCTATATGGTACCTGGCATCCTTGTATTGTTGGTAACTATGATTGGCGCATTTCTATCAGGGATGAATATTGTACGAGAAAAGGAGATTGGCACCATTGAGCAACTCAATGTCACCCCCATTCGCAAACATGAATTTATCATTGGTAAACTTTTCCCCTTTTGGCTGATTGCCCTATTCGATTTAGCTTTTGGATTGGTATTGGCGCGATGGGTTTTTGGAATCCATATTTTAGGCAATTTAGGTTTGGTTTTTGGTGCAGCATCCATTTATCTTTTGGCCATTTTAGGCATTGGACTTTTCATCAGCACCATCACCGATACTCAGCAGCAAGCCATGTTCTTAGCGTGGTTTTTTATGGTAGTTTTTATTATGCTCAGCGGCCTTTTCACCCCCACCGAAAGTATGCCCGCTTGGGCTCAAAACCTCAATTACCTCAATCCCATTACCTATTTTATCCGATTTATGCGACAAGTGATGATGAAGGGTTCAGGTTTTATGGATGTGGTGGACGAACTTCGGAACATACTCATTTACGCGGTAAGTATTTTAAGTCTATCGGTTTGGAGGTATCGTAAAACCAGTTAAAACCCGATCCAAGTTTTTTTTTGAAAATAAGATGGTTCCCATTTTTAATTTAGGATAGAAAATAAGTCCATGACAAAAAATCACCTAAATTCAAGGGGGGCTAACTCCTGTCACGTAATAAATGCAAATTTTCAGTAACACTAAGATGAAATATTTTTTTTAGAGAAAAGGGAGAAAAAAAATTCTCTCCGATTTTCTAAGGGGCTAAAACAGCAGAGTCCCAAAAGGGATCGGGGGTGTGAGGCGACGGGGAGGGAACGAGTGATAAGTAGTGTTGAATCAAGTACATTTTGATAGTTTAAAATCGTAAGTTCAATTAGTAAATGCAACTTTTAAGAGTATTAGTGTATTCTTAATAT
>DZDC01000275.1 GCA_022736595.1 Draconibacterium orientale
TCTTTAGACCACAAAAATATTTTTTAAGGTGGATTCTATTTGTTTGAATGATTTCATTTTTATGTCCCAGGAACATCGCACTGAGCAAAAACCGGAAATAACTTTTTGACCTCCCTCCAAAGAGGTCAAAAAAAGTTATTCTGGTTTTTGTGTTCTTAAGTAACCAGATACAATAGTTTTTCCCGATCATAGATAATTATTTTTAAGCAACCTCATGATATCTTGTGAATGGTGTCTGACGCCCAATTCCCTGATGGGTTTTGCGGGTATTGTAATAATTTAAGAACTCTCGTAAACCCAAATAAAGTTCTGTGCCATTGGAGGCAGGATTTAAATAGACATAATCCTGTTTTACTGTTCGCCAGAGCCTTTCAATAAAAATATTATCCAAAGCTCTTCCTTTGCCATCCATGCTGATTTTTATACCAGAATGGCCGACAAAGTCAATCCATGATGCACAAGTAAATTGACTCCCCTGGTCAGAGTTAATGATTTCTGGTTTGCCATATTGAGCTATTGCACTTTTAAGAACCATCAGAGGATTCTCTGCATTGAGGCTGTTAAACACGTCCCAGCCAACTACCATCCGACTGTACAAGTCAATAATCGCCACCAGATACATGAATCCTTTTGCCATTGGAATATAGGTTATGTCAATTGCCCAGACATGATTTGAATGGGTTGCTTCGAGCCCTCTAAGAAGATATGGTCGTACGTATTTGGCATGTCCCAGTTTACTCAGGTTTCGTTTTGGGTAAATTGCCATAATGCCCATTAAACGCAACAATCGCCGAATTCGCTTCTGGTTTACTATCAGACTTTGTACTGAAAGAAAATCCTGCATTTGTAAAACTCCATGCGTTGGATATTCAAGATGTTCCTGGTCCATCAACCGCATAATTCTCAGATTCTCATCACTCTCACCTACCGGATCGTAGTAAATACTGCTACGATTTATTCCTAATAGTTGGCATTGTTGTCGAATGCTTAATTTCTCATTGTCAGAAATATAGCTCTTGATCTCACTCATACTCCGGCCTTTCTTGAAATTTTTTTTAGCCATTCTTTTTCCATTTCCAATTTTCCGATTTTGGCATAGAGCCTCTCTTGTTCCAACTCGTTGTCATTTGATACCGCTTTGGTCTCAAATATCTCTGAAGCCCGGGATACAAATTCTTGTTTCCACCTTTTAATCATGTTAGCGTGGACTCCAAATTCGGTACTAATCTCAGCTAATGTCTTGCGCTCCTGGAGCGCTTCAATAGCTATTTTGGCTTTGAATGCCGCTGTAAATCTTCTTCTCGTTTCTTTCATATTATCACTGGTAAAATTATTTGTTTTTCACCTTA
>DZDC01000021.1:0-11066 GCA_022736595.1 Draconibacterium orientale
GCCTTATTAGTTTTTCACTCCTTATCCTTCCTCCACAATTTTAAGCAGGTAGTTGCCATAACCACTATGAATTAGCGGTTGTGCTATTTCTTTGAGTTGGGTGGCATTAATAAAACCCATGCGGTAGGCTACTTCTTCGATGCAACCCACTTTGAGCCCTTGACGTTCTTCGAGTACTTGTACAAATTGTCCGGCTTGAAGCAAGGAGGAAAAGGTGCCTGTATCGAGCCAGGCAGTGCCTCTGTTTAAAATGCCTACTTTGAGGTTTCCTTGCTTTAAATATTCTTTATTTACGTCGGTAATTTCGTACTCACCTCGAGCACTGGGTTGCAGATTTTTGGCAATTTCTACTACTGAGTTATCATAGAAGTAAAGCCCTGGAACGGCATAATTTGACTTGGGTTGTTTGGGTTTTTCTTCGATGCTGATGGCTTTTTGGCTTGAGTCAAATTCCACCACTCCATAGCGTTCAGGGTCTAGTACGTGGTAGGCAAATACTACGCCGCCATCAGGATTGTTGTTTTGTTGCAACACTTCTTCCATATTGGCTCCATAAAAAATATTGTCTCCCAGTACCAAAGCTACCTTGTCGGTGCCAATAAATGCTTCGCCCAATACAAAGGCTTGTGCCAATCCGTTGGGAATCAACTGTTCGATATAACTAAAGGAACAACCTAAGGAGCGGCCATCGCCCAATAGTTTTTTAAATCCAGGGAGGTCTTCAGGGGTGCTAATAATGAGTATTTCGCGGATACCTGCTTGCATCAGGGTGCTTAAAGGGTAATAGATCATGGGTTTATCATAAACCGGCATGAGTTGTTTTGAGATGGCCAAAGTAAGCGGTCGAAGTCGAGTTCCAGAACCTCCGGCAAGAATAATACCTTTCATCTGTTATTATTTAATTTTTGGTGAAATGGGGAAGTGAGGTGTTTAAATCATTTTCAAAAATTCAATTTCTCTAAGGGTAAGGTGTCTCCAATGGCCTCGGGGCAAGTCTTTTTTTGTGAGTCCGCCAAAAGCTACGCGATCAAGACGCACCACGTCGTAGCCTAAATGTTCAAATATTCTACGAACAATACGGTTGCGGCCGCTATGAAGTTGAATTCCCACTTCCATTCTCGACTCCACATCTTCCACATAACTTAGCTTATCCACATTTATTTTACCATCTTCAAGTTCAAAACCTTCGATAATGCGAAGCATATCGTTTTTTTCGAGGGGTTTATTGAGTACCACATGGTAAATCTTGAGCACCCGATGTTTGGGATGGGTAAGTTTTTTGGCTAGGTCACCATCGTTGGTGAATAGCAGCAAACCAGTAGTGGGTCTATCGAGTCGGCCTACTGGATAGATTCGTTCTGGGCAAGCTTTGGCTACCAATTCCATCACCGTCCTTCGTTCGAGAGGATCTTCGGTGGTGGTAACGAAGTCTTTGGGTTTATTGAGTAAGACGTATTGAAGTTTTTCGGCTTGGAGCTTCTTCCCTTTCCAGCTTACCTTATCGGAGCGTAAAACTTTGTAGCCAAGCTCAGTAACCACTTCTCCATTCACCTTTATTTCCCCATTTTGTATGAGGGTATCGGCATCACGACGGCTACAAACGCCACTATGAGCAATGTATTTGTTGAGACGCATGCTTCCGTCTATGTTGAATTTGAGAGTGGTATCGGCAGCAGGTGCAGGTCGGGATTTGGCTTTTACCACTTTTTCTTTTTCTACTTTGGGTTTACGAGCTTTGGGGGCTTCTTTTTTGATAAACTTTGAAAAGTCACCTTCATGCTTTCTTCTGCTGCCAGAAGTACCAGAGGTATTATGGCCTATTTTACTGGTGTTGCTCATCTATTGTGGATAAAATTTTAGGGGGCAAAGGTAATGCAATATTGCTGCCCTATTTTTTCTTTATTTCAATGATTTGGTTATCAACGAAGAGCAAATATTTTCCTTTGGGGAGATCTGAGGTCTTGATGTAGCGATCTTCGCCGCTTTTTACAAGAGTTCCTTCTTCGTTGTATAATTCAAACTCGGCCTTATAATTCAGCACAATTTCGCTTTCGTATTTGGTGTTTTGAATTCCATTTTTGGCAAATCCAGGATTGAAGAGCAGCTCTTTTGAAATCAATTCTTCGTTATTAATATCGTGACAGCGAACTCTAAATTGATTGTTTCCAGAATGGGGCTTTACGGTGAGGGTGTAAACGTTATTAGCCACCGTATCTACGGGGTCAATTTCGGCTACCACGCGCCACGAATTGTATCGGTATTGCTCCACCACCACGGGATTGTCACCAGGAATTCCATTCACTTTCCATTGAATAACATTGTCTTTGAGGTATTTAGGTTTGGTTATTCTAAAACGAACCGAAGGCATGAGGGCATCGGGATTCACCACCACTGGAGCCAAGGAAGCGGCATAAATGAGCAAGATGTTCACCCGTGACTCTTCTTCCATTTGATAGGATTCCAAATCGATTTCAATACCGTTATAATTAAGTTCATCGGTAATGGTATCGTTGTTTACGATGATTTTTTTGAGGCCAAAAAGATCTTCTTTTGAATTGTTATATACAAACACATTGGAGCCATAATACAAACCACTTACTCTCAGGGTATCGGTCTGGGCTTGTAATAAGCTGAATATAAATACTATACTTATAATTAAAAGACTTCTCAGCATGTTTAATTTTTGATTACCTTCTTAGTAATAAGGCAACCATCGCTGCTCATACGCAAGAAAAGGAATCCGGTTACATTGCTGGGCAAATTGAGTAAGTGGGTACCTGCATTTAGGAATCCTGTCGATAAAATTTCTTTGCCTGTGATGTCCAAAATTTGAATCCATTCTATGGGTTTGGGGGCATAAACAAAGAGTTGATTGACAAAAGGATTGGGAAATACAGCTATTTCATTGGGTTGATCTTGGGTTTGTATTCCCACATTGGTTTGAAGGTTGGCCTGTGCCACCAAATGCATATCAGGATCAAATTCAAAAGATTGCATCCAAAAATCAACCGGAATGGCAAAAACTTGACCGTTTTGAGTATGGTTGAGTACGATAAGTGTATCGGATTGGGGGCTGCCAATGCGAATGGGAACTGGCATTTCGAAGAAACTAACCGAACTGTGTGAAGTACTTTGAGTAAGTGTGACATAAACGGTATCCCATACTGGTTGGTAGGCTGTAATTTGGTAGGTTGGGTAGCCCTGACCATAGTACCAATCGTTGAAAAATTCGGTAAGATTCATCCCCGAGGTATTTTCGATGTGTTGTTTAAGTTGCTGAGTGCGTGCATACTTAAAGCTGATGCTGGTATCGTTGAGGTAGTTTTTGACGCCTTGGAAAAATGCGTCATCGCCCACTACCCAGCGGAGCATGTGAAGTACGTAAGCGCCTTTGGAATAGGAGAGTCGGCTACTGAAGATTCGACTTACATTGGTGGTATCGTCACAATAAACCGATCCCCCGGGCGCAGACATGACATGGTTGCGCGTTTCTGATTTCCACTGATTCCACCATGGGGTTCCGGGCGAATTTTCGTAGGTAAGTCCAGTTAAGTAGGTTGCAAAGCCTTCGTTAAGCCAGATGTCGTGCCAACTGCCTAAGGTTACCATATCGCCAAACCACTGGTGAGCAAGCTCGTGAGCCATGAGGCTATGACTGTTGCCACCCATAAAGCTCATGGTTTGGTGCTCCATGCCACCGCCCCAGCCAAACTGCGCATGACCGTATTTTTCGTTGTGAAAAGGATAATCGATGAAGAGATCGGAATAGAGTTTAATACTGTTGACCACACCTCCTGTGGCCGAAGCCCAAGCTGCGCTGTCTTCAGGATAGACGTAGTTTAAAACATCCACCGTTTTGCCGCTGTTCAACACCGCTTGGTGCGAATAGGCTGCATAATTGGTTACCGCAATAGCCACCAGATAGGTTGCTATGGGGTGACTGTGTTTCCAATGATTCACTTGTAAGCTATCATTATCGAGATAACTTTCCACCAATTTGCCATTGGATGCGGCTCTATTTCCTTGAGGCATATGCACATAGATATCCAGACTATCAATTTTATCGCTTAGGGCGTTCTTACTTGGCCACCATTCCCGGGCTCCATAAGGTTCGCTCAGGGTCCATACGATGGGACTGTTGTTGTGTTGTGTTTGTTCAAAACTACCAAATCCTGTACCTGATGGAGGTACTCCATGGTAGAAAACTTCCACCGAATCCACAGCTCCAGTGGCGAGCGGGTTAGGGAAATAAAGATTCACCAAATAAGGAAGACTATCGGCAAAACTGATGTTTTGTCCATGGTATAATACGCTATCAACCGTCATTACAGACTCCAGTTCAAAATTGATGATTTTTGTAGGCCCTTGGGTGATTTTGAAACGGGTAAAAACCGACCCACTGATAAATCGTTGTGAGGGCTCAATGAACCAGTGAATTCGGTGGTATTGTATATCCATATTAGCCCCTGCAAAAGTGGAGTTGCCTGCTTTGGAAAGGTTTTGATGATGGTGGATACGACTTTTTGAACATTGCTGAATATCCCATTGTTGCTGAATCTCGTTGGTATTAATCTGAGCGACAAGACTTGTAGCTAATAAAATAAAGGTAATGAGAAATAGATATGACCGTTTCATTGGATTATGGATTTAAATATTGGGGCTGTAAAGATAGGAAATATTTGCGATTTTGGATTTGAGATTTGCCCGTCGCCTTCGGATACAAATTTCTCCGCTGTGCTACGAAATTCACTCAGTCTGACGGTCCCCCGATCGCTATCGGGGTGGATCATTGAATCTTGAAGGGTTCAACTGAGCTCACGCCAAAGTCTCACCGCATCGCTTCTAGTTTTTAGTTTTTTGTTTTTCATTTTTCATACCTTTGTGCTCTGTTGAACCCTCGGTTATTATACACCACTTATGAATTCTTATTTGGAGAAAGTATTGCACGAATTTGATTTACCCTTACAAAATCCTGTATTGGTATTTTCGGTGCTGCTATTTATCATCCTGCTCTCTCCAGTGATTCTTCGACGTTTTAATATCCCTGCCATCATTGGTCTTATTATTTCGGGGGTAATCGTTGGTCCTTATGGTTTTAACATCCTCGAAAAAAACAGTGCCATCGAGCTTTTTAGTACCATTGGCTTACTTTACATCATGTTTATTGCGGGCTTGGAGCTCGACCTCAATGAATTTAAAGCCCACCGAAATAAGAGCTTGCTCTTTGGCTTTTTCACTTTCATTATCCCTTTGGGCTTGGGTTTTCCGGTAACCCATTATTTATTAGGTTATGGATTTGATGCCAGCTTATTGATATCCAGTATGTTTGCTACTCATACACTTGTAGCTTATCCTATTGTAAGTCGCTTGGGCATTGCCAAAAATCAGGCTGTCGCAATCACCGTAGGTGGCACCATTCTCACCGATACTGCGGTATTGGTAATTCTTGCAGTGATCACGGGCAAGAGCGAAGGTGCTCTGGATAGCGAATTCATTATCCGAATGGGAGTCTCCCTCATGATCTTCACTTTTATCATGTTTTGGTTGGTCCCACCCTTTGCCAAGTGGTTTTTTAAGAAATTGGAAAGTGAAAAACAATCCCACTACATTTTTGTACTTTCAGTGGTATTCTTTGCAGCCTTCCTTGCCGAGATAGCGGGTGTAGAACCTATTATTGGCGCTTTTATGGCTGGTTTGGCACTCAATAAACTCATACCTCATAGCTCCACTTTGATGAATCGGATTGAATTTATTGGCAATTCTCTTTTCATTCCCTTTTTCCTGATTGCTGTGGGTATGTTGGTGGATGTGAGTGTTTTGCTTCGCGGCCCTCAGGCCTTGATTGTGGCAGCCACCCTCACTGTTGTGGCTTTGGTCGGAAAATGGTTTGCTGCTTTTTTCACCCAAATAACGTTTAAATACAACTCGAATCAGCGACAACTCATTTTTGGATTAAGTGCTTCGCATGCAGCAGCTACTTTGGCCGTTATTACAGTAGGTTTTAAAGCAGGTTTACTCGACGAAAATATCCTCAATGGCACCATCCTTCTCATCCTCATTACCTGCATTGTGGCTTCTTTTGCCACCGAAAAGGCCGCTAAAAAAATCGTCTCTGATAACGAAAGCGAAAATCCATCCACATCACAACCTAAGGCCAATAGTGCTGAACATATCCTAGTACCCATTGCCAATATTGAAAATGTGGAGAGTCTGATCGATTTTGGAATTCTTATTAAGGATAAAAAATCGCTCAATCCCATTTCGATCCTTTCAGTAGTTACCAATAATGAAGAAGCTGAAGCCAATATTCTTAAAGCTCGCAACAAATTAGAAGCTTTTGTTAAGCACGCCTCTGCCAGCGAAACCAAAGTGAATATTGTAGCCACCATCGACCATAATCCCGCCAGCGGAATTGCCCGAATAAGTCGCGAAATTTTAGCCGATATCATTATTTTAGGATGGCCTAAAAAAGCAGGAGTAATTGAAAAGATTATAGGCGAAAAAATGGACAGCATTCTTCATAGCAACGATCGTACTACCTTTGTGAGCTTTACTGCCAACCCTTTCAATACTCATAAACGCATCATTATGGCCATGCCTCCTTTTGCCGAGTCGGAAGTGGGTTTTGTACATTGGATGGTGAAGGTAATGAAATTTGCTCAAGAATTGAGCTTGCCCATTTTATTGTTTTCCAATAGCGAAAGCTATTTGGCGGTGGAGACTTTTATGAAAAAAAACAAAGTGAGTGTAGGCCTACGCTCTCAGCTTTTCACCGATTGGGATGATTTTCTAATTCTTAGCAAATACATCAATCTTAACGATATTATATTCCTGATTTCGGCTCGAAAAAACAGTGCCTCTTACATCAATCAATTGGATGGATTGCCTTCTAAAATTGAAAAGCATTTTCCTGAAAACTCAAGAATTGTGGTGTTTCCACAACTGTACGACCGTTGCAATATTAATCCCAACTACGAAGACATTAGTGCTGGACCTCTTATCAAAGGTATTGAAACAGTGCAAAAAATTGGAAAGGGAATTGGCCATATTTTCAAACCTTAGTTTGTGCTGGCTTCCCAAACCAGTTTATCGCCAAAACGCATAATCTTTCCCGTTTCCACCAACCAACGAACCACTTTAATTACCTTGTCATCTTCCTGATAATTAATGCGTTTAAGTAGTTCATCGAGTCTTAAATATTCGACGCTGAGAATGGGTTTTATCAATTCCAACACCTGATTAAACTCTTGTTGACTCAGTCCCAATTCATTGCGCCCCAAACAATAATCGCACTGTCCACAGCGTTGGGTTTCCTTCTGCCCAAAGTATTGCAACAACATCTCACTTCTGCAATGGGTGGTGCTGCTCACGTAATGCTTAATGGCTTTGAGTCGGTTGAGCGCGGTGGTTTTGAGCGAATCGTAACGGCCAAGATTGATGTGCAAATCGTTTTTCTGCAATCGACCGTCGGTAAAGCTCACTTGCGGTTTGGTATTGCGAGGAATATAGGTTATCAATTGGTGGGTGTGAAGGAGTTTCAGGGTATTTTCTACCAACACCACTGAGGATTTAAGACGCTGTGCCAGGGCATATTCGTCAATCACACTAAAGTCGGTGAACAGCCCGCTGAAAGATCGAATGAGTACGTCGATGAAATCGCCCAGTTTGGGATTTTTCACCATTTGACGATACAGCTCCTCGCGACTCACATGGATCATCATGCGTGAAGGCTGGCTCATGGGTTCGGTTAAAACCAAATAGCCTTCCTTTTCTAAAAACTTAATACTGTTGTGCACCAGCAACGGATTGAGCTTGTAATTGGTCGAAAATTGGCTGATTTCAAAGTCCATATATTCGTTTATTCCACTGCCCACCGCCAAGCATAAAAAATTTCCCAACGCATTGTACACCTCTTTCATATAACTAGGCTCGGGGAAGGCATTCTGGAAATTATGTTGCAACTCCACCAAATCGCTTTTATGATAAATCAGCTCAGCCACAGCGGGTTTACCATCTCTCCCAGCCCGCCCTGCCTCTTGGAAGTAAGCTTCAAGACTGTCGGGAATATCGAAATGCATTACCAGACGCACATCAGGTTTATCGATTCCCATTCCAAAGGCATTGGTCGAGATCATCACCCTCACCCGATTATGAATCCAATCGGCCTGTTTGCGGTCGCGTTCTTCAGGGGTAAGTCCTGCATGGTAAAAATGGCAACTGATGCGGTTTTCCATTAAAAAAGTAGCAATCTCCTTGGTCTTTCGTCGGTTGCGAACATACACTATGGCGCAGCCTGGAAAACGTTCCAGAAGCTGCAACATTCTGCTGTGTTTATCTTCTTGGTAACTGACGTTGTAAGTAAGATTGCGCCTTTCGAAACTCATCTGAAAGAGGTTGGGCTTGCGAAAATGAAGTTGTTTCTGAATGTCTTCAACTACTTCGGGGGTGGCTGTGGCGGTAACGGCTAAAACAGGAATCCCGGGAATAAGCTCTCTTATATCGGCAATGCGCAAATAGGATGGTCTGAAATCGTAGCCCCATTGCGAGATGCAATGCGCTTCGTCTATGGCCAAAAGGTTGACTTTCATGGCTGGCAAACGCACTTGAAAAATTTCGGTTTCGAGTCGCTCGGGTGAAACGTACAAAAATTTGATTTCGCCATGCACACATCGTTCTAAGGAAAGGTCAATTTCACGGGTATGCATCCCCGAATAAATGGCTATAGCGCTGATACCACGATGATTAAGCTGTTGCACTTGGTCTTTCATCAAGGCAATAAGGGGAGTAACTACGATGCAAATTCCTTCATTCACTAGGGCTGGCACCTGAAAGCAAATGCTTTTTCCACCACCTGTGGGCATCAGCGCAAGGGTATCGTTGCCTGCCAATACCGAATCGATAATTTCGTCCTGTAAGGGTCGAAACTGCGAATATCCCCAATATTGAATGAGTATTTGTAGTTTGTTCATTACATATTAGCCTTGCCAAAACAGCTCCTGCAGAGCGGCTCATAGCTTTCGGTTTCGCCCAGCATCACCAGCTTATCGTTGCTCACCGTACGATGCGAGAAGTGGGCCAGCTTGCCACAGCGCATACAAATGGCATGCACCTTGGTCACATACTCGGCAGTGGCCATCAACTGGGGCATGGGACCAAAGGGATTGCCCTTAAAATCCATATCCAATCCAGCAACGATAACACGGATACCTCTTTGAGCAAGCTCATTGCATACTACAGGCAATTCCAAATCAAAAAACTGCGCTTCATCAATGCCCACCACGTCCACATCGTTGGCCAAAAGCAAAATATTAGCAGCAGTGGTGACTGGAGTCGATTGGATGGCGTTGCGATCGTGCGATACCACCTTTTCCTCATCGTAGCGCACATCCACGGCAGGTTTAAAAATTTCTACCCGCTGCCGCGCAATCTTAGCTCGCTTCATCCTGCGTATCAGCTCTTCGGTTTTGCCCGAAAACATGGAGCCGCAGATTACTTCGATCCATCCCGCCTCTTGTTTATTATTTGTTGAATTCTCCAAAAACATTATCGTGTACCGCTTGTGAGTTTCAAATATCTTTACGCCCTTGATTCTAGCTTCCAAATTTTGCTAATTGGGGCTTGTGGGCAAATTTACATTTTTTCAAATTTCTTTTTGACGCTTTTCAAAATTTATTGAACATGATTTCCATTCAAAAACAAAGGGCTTCCGAACTGGCCGAAATTATTGCAGAACAAATTCAACAATTGGTTTCCTACGATTTGTATGTGCCACAGATTGAGATCGATATCGTAAAGAAAAACCTGCAAGAACTCTACGAAACGCTTAACAAAATCAATAAAAAAGAAAACCATATAAGCAAAGATACCCAATTGGATGAGGAGACTGCTGAACTACTTGATGTGGCTGAGCAACAGTTTTCGAAGCTACATATTCAACAAATCATTGCGCAAGAAGAAGTTTTGGAAGCAGAAAACATGAAAGACGATCGCGAACCCGAGATTCCTGATTTGAAATCCATCGAGGAACTGCACGAAAAGTTGCTGTTTCAACCCGAATTGGAGTCGGTAATGCCCGAAGAAGAGGTGGTGGAAGAAATTTCTTCCATGGAAGAGGTAATGGATCAGCCTGTGGAAGTGGAACTTTTTGCTTCGGCGAAAGCGGAAGAAAAAACGGTGATGGAGCCTTCAACAACCGAAATCCAACGCACCGTGCATCAACTTGATGTGGAAGCCGATGAGGAAGAAGAGGAAGAAAAGTTTGAATTGGCAAGTCAAGTTCACAAGCAAAAAGCCATCAGTAGCCTTAAAACCCAGATTGGTATCAATGATAAATTTATGATTATCAACGAACTTTTTGATGGTAGTGCAAAGAGATACAATGCCGCATTGGATGAGTTTGATGCGAAGTCAAACCTGCGCGAAGCCCTAGATCTCTTGGGCGATATGAAGGACGAAAACCTTTGGGATAAAGAAGACCCTGCATTCCAACAATTTAAAAATTACCTCAAACGCCGTTTCCAATAATTCCAAAATTACCGACTTATGACTCATTTTGATTTAAAAGGTCGCATTTGGATATCGGTGGATGGCGAACCTCTACTGGGTGCTGGTAAGAATGAACTGGTGTGTAAAGTTAAGGAGTTGAAATCGTTGCGAAAGGCAGCCGCGGAAATGAAAATGTCGTATCGTAAAGCCTGGTACAGCATTGATCAAATCAATAAACTGGCAGGTCAACCCATCGTTTTGTTGCAAAGAGGGGGAAAAAATGGAGGCGAAGCCAGCATCACCGAGTTTGGCGAAAAACTTCTTGAACAATACCAGCAATTACAAGCCCAATTCAACGATTTTTTGAAAAACCATAAGCCTGTTGTGTGAAGAAGGAGTAGGTAGGTGTACTTTTAGATTTACGATTTACGATTTGGGATTTTCACTTTTAGATTTTCACTTTTAGATTTACGTTTTTCACATTCGCAGCTTGCCCCTGCCGTACAGCTGTCGGGACTAAAGGGTGGATGCTCAAACTTTGGACTTTTAATGAGTAGATAATAGTAAGTAGATAGTAGTGA
>DZDC01000021.1:11166-25599 GCA_022736595.1 Draconibacterium orientale
TTTTCACTTTTCGTTTTTAATTTATCACTTTCTGGAGCGAAGTGGAAGTCCCAAACACGAAGTGCTTCGGGATCGTTTTCAGCTCTTCCCCCTCAAATCCTCCTCTATGGCTTCCTTATATTTCTCACTAAGGAAATTCCGAGGCCAATAAATAAAATGGTTGCCCCCAATAATAATAGGCTAATGTACGGAAATTCAGTGGCTTTAATAACAATAAAATCCATTTCGCGCTTATCCAGACCCAATTGGATTCCTCCTTTTTGTGTGCTTATTCCTTGAAATCGAATGCGGTATGCTCCTCCATTAATTAGTTTTTCTTCCTTTTTCAATGCCCCATTTTCAATAGCAAAAGTAAGGGAGAATTTTTCAGTTTGTTGAGGACTAATCATTTGTAAATCAGCTATAATAGCCACATTATTTACATCAGGAACGGTACCATGATAATCAATTCTTAAGGTATCCAGCACCAGAAAATCGTTGAGCAGCCGTACGCTATCACCCGTGCTAATATTTACCATTTCCATTTCTTTGAAGCGGGCCTCTTCTCCTTGCATATCAGCCATAATATCGGCATAAGCCAAGTAGGTAAATACATCCTTAGTCAGATGGTGATAAGTGTCAGGATCGTAAACATTCCCCATACGATTGTTGACGTTGATGGATGGGGTCAAGGTAAATTGCTTTTTAAGATTGCCCGCGGCATTTTTCTGATAGAAATCTAGCGTATAGTAAAGGTGGTTTTTATCCTTCTTTAAATCTGTATATTGTACCCAATAGTCGTTCAATTCAGTCATTTTACCTTTAACCAAAATCTGATTTTCTCGATTGGAATTGGGGTCCCCCAAATCGAATTTACTGGTATTGGAACTGATAATTTTGCTGTTGCTAAAAGCCACCAAAACGCCCAACATAAATATTCCCAAGCCCAAGTGCGACAATGTGTTGCTGAGATTGTAGCTGCCTGTTCTGTTCTTTAAATAAAACTGAATACTCCCCACAATGGCCAAATTGATGCTGTAAAGAAGCAGGAGGTAAGTGGGTTTTGAGATACCAAAAAACCACATCTGCACCAAAAAGAGCAAGGCTGATATACCCAAAGTAAGGCCATAATTTTTGAGAAAGAAAGTTTTTTCGTTGTTTCCGTACCTCAAAACCAAAGAAATGGAAGTGAGCGTTAAAATGAGCACTGCAAACGGTAATTGCCATTGGTTGTAAAAGGCTTCGCGTTCCAAGGGTGGCGCAATGGCCGTACCAAAAACTTTATTGATAACTGGAATGGAGGTGGAAACACCTATTTGTACGGCGCTTAAAACCAAGATGATGGCTCCCAAGTACATCCAAAATTCACGACTTAAAAAGTGTTCTTGTTGCTGCGCTGGAAAAGTTTTGTAATTGCGAACATAGAGAAAACCACTCACCAGCACAATCACCGACATAATAATGATCATTTGGGTGCTAAGGCCATTATTGCCAAAAGCATGGGCAGAGGTTTCGCCCAAAACTCCAGATCGGGTGAGGTAACTGGCATAAATAACCAAGAAGAAACTCAGAATCACCAAAACAAAACTCAGCGCATAGCTGTGGTTGCGCCGCTTGTTGAGAATCATCATGTGCATGGCGGCAACCAAGAAAAGCCAAGGAATTAGCGAAGCATTTTCAACGGGATCCCAAGCCCAAAATCCTCCGAAAGTTAAAGATTCATAAGCCCAAGCTCCTCCCAATAAAATGCCACCTCCCAAGCTAATGATGGCAAAGATCATCCATGGAAAAGCAGGCTTAAGCCACGATTGATAATCGCGTTTCCATAGGGCAGCCATGGCATAAGCAAAAGGAATGAGGGCGGCAGAATAGCCTAAAAAGAGCAAAGGAGGATGGGTTACCATCCATACGTTTTCGAGAAGTGGATTGATGCCATTGCCATCGGAGATCATACTGAGGTAATTGGCGTTGCTAAAAAACTCAACTTCGTTGGACCCCATATTATCGCGAAGCAAAGCGAATGGATTTTGGCCAAGAATAATCCCAAAAGGCTTAATGCCAGTTACCAAAGTGGTAAGAAAAGCTTGTGCTCCACTGATGACCGCCATTACCCTATTTTCAAAAACCCCCGCTTTAAAAAAGACGATCATTCCTAAAATAGCTTCGATGAGAATCCAAAGCAGGAAACTTCCCTCTTGACCAGCCCAAAAGGCCGAAACAATGAACTTAAAGGGCAAATAAGAAGCAGTGTGTTTCCAAACGTAATCGTATTCGTAATATTGATTGAAAAGGATATAAAATAAAGTAATGGAAGCGGTTAATAATGCTACAAAATGAACCAAATAGGCCGATTTAGCCCAAAGCTTTAGGGAAGCCTTGTTTTTAATCTCCGCTAATAGGTAAAGGATCATGGCGGCTAACGCTGATGCTAATGCTAAAAGTATGTTGACGTGACCGAGGATGCCTGGGAGCAAATGCTCACCGATATAGGTGATGTTAAGTAACATAAATTGTATGTTTATGGGTATAGGAAAACAAGGAGCAAAGGTAATGGTTAAACTGATTTTATATTTTGTAAAATGTTAATATAGGTCATTGAAATTGGGGTAAGGCTTATTTCAAAAGGGTACGACTCAGCCTACGAACGGGCACCCAAACTGCCAACATGGATAAAGGAACCACCACTGCCAAGATAATCAGGAGGTCGCTCACTTTTAATGCCACAGGGAAACTGTCCACCACAAAGTTGCCCTGCATGGGAATGAAGGCAAAATAGTATTGTAAACTCACCAAAAGCGCACCTAAAGTAAGACCAATCAATGTGCCGCCCAGGCTTACCATCAAGCCTTCGATCATAAAAATGCGAAGTATAAGGCTTCTGCCTGCACCCAAGGTTTGGAGGGTGTGGAGGTCTTTTTGTTTATCAATAATTAAGACGCTCAACGCTCCCACAAGATTAAAGGTGGCAATAAAGAGGATAAAGCTGAGAATCAGAAAGCTACTCCATTTTTCGCTCTTCATTATTTTGTAAAGCATATCGTTTTGTTGGTACCTATTTTTAATAACAAAACTGGTTCCCAACTGTTTTTGAAGGGCACTTTGAACCTCATCGGTATATTTTTCATCCTTTAAATGAAGGAGTACGGCTGATATTTTCCCTGTTCTACCGGTCAGTTTTTGCACAAAATCCAGAGAGCTAATCACCCACTGATCGTCCACTTCCTGCTGCACACTAAAAACCCCCGTGGCAGCAATGCTTTGTTTGCGAATGGCCTCCAAGGGATTGATCAATGGATCCACTTCGTCGTTGGGGTAATAGGCTTGGATGCGATTGTCGGGAGGAAAGAGGTTGATTTGCAATCGGGCAGCCACTCCGTTTCCCAACACCATAAAATCAGAGGTATTGGAGGGGCTTTCACCATCGATAATCACTTGGGCAAGTCGGGTCACCTGCAAGTATTTTTGGTCGATACCTCGTATGCTTACCACCATTTCGCGCTGACCCTCTTCCAACAATGGTGGGCTGTAGCGCAAGAGGCAATGGTCTTCAAGTACTTGACTGTAATAAAGTACCTGTTCTTGAGCCTGAAGGGTTTTGAAAGGAAATTGCTTCTGATCGAAATAGGCTCCCCGGTCTGGAGTAATAAGGAGGTCGCTGCTGAGGCTTTGATTGAGGTCTCCCACCAAGTTTTCTAGCCCATTAAATACCGACATTATGGCCACCAAAGCCGTAGTGCCAATGGCCACCAATACCACGGATAGAGCACTGATAATGTTGATGGCATTGTGCGATTTTTTGGCAATAAGGTACCGCTTTGCTATAAAAAAGGCCGTCTTCATTGGTGGAGAATGGGTTTACTTGCGGGCTATCACGTTCAGTCCCGTTCCGCTTTCGTGCTTTAGGCGAACGTCAAGGTAATTGAGCAGCAGGGCAAAGGGGAAGGTAATGAGGTAGTAGAAGGGTAAAATGATGAAAAGAATTTTGCTAAAATTGAGCATCAAAATAGGGTATTTCATGCTAATTTTCCAGCTCAAGCTTCCCGGCCAGCCGTAGGTATAGCGGGCTTGGGTAAAGCTAAAACCTGCATTGCTGAGTTTTTGTTGTATTTCGTTGATGTTGTAGCCATCTCTTACATGCTCATCGATGAAACCATCTGCGCCGTGGTCATGGTCGTGGTGATCGGCATCGCTACCGCCTTGGTCTGAAGGGGTTGAAATAAGTAAGGTGCCGCCTTTGCGGAGGCTTTGGTAGAAATTGGCAAATACTTGCTCGTCTTCAACAATGTGTTCCATCACATCCACCGAAAGGATAAAATCGTAAGTATCGCTATCGCAAAATTTAACCAAATCGTCCACTTCAAAATGACCGTTAGTACGACCTATTTGAGCAAAAAAGCGGTTACAATCTGCCACTTGTTCGTCCTTTACATCCACTCCTTTTACTGTCCATTGGGCATCCATTCCGGACATAAAATAGGAATATTGACCAAAGCCAGAACCAGCATCAAGAATTTGTGCAGGCTTATTTTTATGGTGTTTTGCCCAGCGATTAAATTCTTTTTTCACATGCCAAGTGCGAAGCAAAAGTAGGTCGAGAAGCGAATAAAAAAGCTGGCGTAGAAAGGGGCTTTTGTTAAAGACATTGCCCAAGCTGCGTTTAATGGGATCGTATTGCATAAAAAGGTTTGTTTACGTATTAAAAATTATTGGCTGCAAAAGTAGGCAAACCGATGTTTTAATAAATCACTACTTGTTGTGAAGAAGTCGGTCGATGTTTTCGGCATAATCCAAAGAGTCGTCGAGCTCGAAGATTAATTCTGGCACTACCCGCATCTGGTGACGAATTTTTGGAGCCAGCAAGCTACGGAAAGTGGCTGCACTCTTCTTTATTTGTTTTAAAAGTTCCTGTTTATCTGGTGTAGCAAAAAGGCTTACAAACACATGGGCTACACTGAGGTCGGGACTGGTGTTCACTTTGGTTACGGTTATCATGGCACCGCTGCGCAAAATATTTCTGCTTTCGGTTTGCATGATGCTTCCCAAATCGCGTTGCAGAAGTTTATTTACTTTTTGTAATCGAGTCGATTCCATAGTTTTACGGTAAAAATGTTTATAAATAGTCGTCGAAATAGCGGGCAATTTTCAATTCCAAATGCAATCGATCTTTGCCTCTCACATTGTGCTCATGACCTGGGTAAACGAAGTAGTCGATGTTTTTTTGCTGGTTTACACATTCTTTCAAAAAGAGTTGGCTGTGTTGCCATACCACCGTGGCGTCCATGGTGCCATGGATTAGCATCAATTGGCCTTTAAGATTTTTCACTTTGGCAAGGGTGGAATTGGCCGCATAACCTTCAGGGTTTTCTTCGGGAGTATCCATATAGCGTTCGCCATACATCACTTCGTAATACTTCCAGTCGATCACAGGTCCGCCAGCCACGCCCACTTTAAAGGTTTCGGGATGATTGAGCATCAAAGAAGTGGTCATGAAACCACCATAACTCCAGCCATTGACTCCAATGCGGTTGGTATCAACAAAATCCAAGGTTTTCAGAAAGTTGATGCCTGTCATTTGGTCTTGCATTTCGAGCACACCCAACTGGCGGTGGATACCACTTTCAAAAGCATTGCCTCTGTTGGCTGAACCCCTGTTGTCGAGGGTAAACACCACATAACCTTTAGCAGCAAGATACTGAAGAAAATAACCGCTTCCGGCCATCCAACTGTTGGTAATCAATTGCGCATGGGGGCCGCCATAAACATACACCACCACTGGATATTTTTTGCCTGCTTCGAAGTTGGCGGGTTTTATCATTCGGTAATAAAGATCGGTTCCGTCGGCAGCTTTAAGCTTGTCGATGGTCATTTCCCCCAAGTCGTAATCTTTCAAGGGATCCACGTTGGCTTTGATGGTTTTCAGCACCTTTGCTTGGTCCACCGACCAAATAACATATTCTGCGGCAATGCCTTTCATGTTTGAATAGCGGTCGATGGCGTATTTTTTATCGCTGCTCAATTGTACGGCATGGGTTCCTTCGATGGTGGTAACTCGCTTTATTTTAAGCGATTTCATATCGAGAACGTAAAAATTCTTTTCCAAGGGACTTTCTTGGGTTGAGGTAAAAAACATTTGTTTATTATCGTCGCTGAATCCCAAAAATTCATTGATCATCCATGGGCCTTTGGTAAGTTGTTGGATGAGTTTGCCGTCGGTGTTGTAAAGGTAGGCGTGCATAAAACCATCGGCTTCGCTCAAATATACAAATTGATTGCTTTGGTTGTTAAGGAAATAAATGGGGTTTTCAGGTTCCACATAGCGTTGGTTTTTCTCTTCAAAAAGGGTTTTGATGAAAGCTCCCGTTTCAGCGTCAAACTGATTGAGTTTCAAATGGTTTTGTTGACGATTAAGTACTTGAATATAAAGGTATTTTTCGTCGGGCGACCAGCTCAAGTTGGTGAGGTAGCCTTCCTTTTCAACCTTACTGTCGATGAGGGTATTTTTTTCGGTTTCGGGATTATAAACCCAAACCATCACACTTTCCGAAGGCATACCCGCCATAGGATAGCGCACCATTTCGGCGGTGGCAACTCGGGCATCGATATTCACCAAGGGATATTCGGAGACTACGGTTTCGTCTTTTTGATAGAAAGCCAAAAGATTGCCTTTGGGCGACCAGAAAATCCCACCTTCGATGCCAAATTCATTTCGCGAAATGGATTGTCCGCTTACAATGCCAGTATTGGATTCTTTGGTAACGGCCACTTCTTTGTTGTTACGAAGGATGTAGAGGTTATTGTCGCGGGTAAAAGCTTGATAGTCGGTATAAGCAGGGTTGGGGGTGATGTTGTCTGCATTTTCGGGGAAATAGCAAACCGTTGAAAGGGTTTTGGCCTTTAGGTCAATGGAATAGAGGCTGTCGTTGAGAAAAAACTCCATACGATCTGCCGATTTCCAAGTCATCATCAGGAAGCGTTTTGAAGCTTCAAGGTTTTTAGTTTTAAGATATTCGTTCAGTTGATCGAGGGTCATCACCACTTCGTCTGTGCCTTTGAGGTTGGATCGAAGGAGTTGATTGTTGTCGATAAAGGAGTATTGTTGGGTACCGGGAATCCACTGCAAAGCCGCAACGCGTTGAGGGTAGAGTGCAGGGGAGGCATAAACCTCTTTGAGGTCGAAGGTTTTCTTTTGAGCGGCAATGGATGTGGGCAAAAGCAAAAGAACAAGGCTAAAAGCGATTAGATATTTCATAGAAGATAAGGGTAAAATTTAACGTTTTATTTGGTGTAAGAGACTTGCCATTTGGTTTACGATTTCAGGATTTTCTTCGGCAGCATTTCCAATGACAATAAGGTCAGCGCCAGCCAGTGCCAGCTCTTGAGCCTGTTGCATGGAGCGAATACCGCCGCCTACTATCAAAGGTAGGTCGATTTGCGATTTCACCGCTGCAACCATTGAGGTTGGAACGGTATTTTGAGCTCCGCTTCCAGCATCGAGGTAGATGCATTTCAATCCCAGCAGTTCGCCGGCTATGGCGGTGGCTACGGCCACATCAGGTTTATCAGATGGGATGGGAAGGGTTCCGCTCATGTATTGGGCGGTGGTAAGTTTGCCGCTTTCGACAAGCATATATCCTGTGGGAATTACTTCCATGCCTGAGTTTTTGATTTTGGCAGCAATATGCACATGGTTTCCAATGAGCAAATCGGCATTGCGACCGCTGATGAGACTAAGGAAAAGAATGGCATCGGCACTTTCGTGAAAATGGGTGCTGTTGCCAGGAAAGAGGGCAATGGGAATGTGGGTATTTTGACGAATGAGGCTCAGTTTATCGGCCATATTTCCACTGGTAATGAGGCTTCCTCCCACCAATAGTAAATCGACATGAGCCTTTTCTGCGGCGGCAATGCGTTGCAACAGCAGCTCAGTATCAGCCTTATCGGGATCGATGAGGAGGGATAGAAGTTTGTGTTTCGATTGCTGCAATAGGTCAAGAATGCGCATGAGTTATGATTTGCTATTATTAGAAATAAGGATGGCCTCGTCCACGGAGTACACCAAAATATACTCCATATCGTCTGAAAATTCGTAGTTCATTTGGTAATCGCGTCGGAGGTCTTCCAGTTCGATGCGAGCATGGAAACTGCCTTGATGGGCCAGCTCAAAGGGCGAAATAATGATGTGCCTGTCAAAGTCAACCATGGATTTACCGAAGAGTTTATAAAGAGCTTCCTTGGCACTCCACATCACGGTGAGGTATTGATGTTGGTTTTCGGCGGGTAAAAAAGTTAATTCCTCGGAGTGTAAAAATTTATCGACCAAAAGGTTGATTCGATCGCCCAATTTTTCGATATCGATGCCAACATGATGATTTTTGCTGATAATGGCCCCTGAAAACAATCCGGAATGGGTAACGCTGATGCTGTAATTCTTATCTTTGAATTGGAGTTTTCCATTGTCGTCGTACACCAGATTGCATTCAAAATCGTCGCCCATCAATCGTCGCACCATCACCCGATAGCTGAGCCAGTGGGCTTGGCGTGATTTCACCTTAAACTTATCGAAGATGGCCTGCTCCTCTTCCGTGAACTTAATCATGGAGATAAGCTCGTCCACGCTCTCAGTGATTCTCCAAATCCCGAGAATTCCGTGGCTTCCAATATGTTTTTGATAGATAATAGGCATAAGGGAAGCAAAAGTACTACAAAAAGAAATAGAATGCGGATTTATATGGTGGAGGGAGTTGAATTTAAAAGGGATTAATCATTGATGTCTTTTAAAAATTATATTCAGTCCCTACGGGACTTTGGTTCAACCTGTAATATTTTTTCTACCAATATATTGTCACTATTGAGACTGCCCTGTTAAGGGCTTAATATTGGCAGAGAAAAAGTAGCCATCAAAATTGTTAAAGTCCCGTAGGCGACGTAATGCGATGTGCTGAGCTAGTCGAAGCAAGCCTGCCGAAATGGACTATAAATATCTGCAGTTTCAGCATATTTAAGAGCTTTTAGCGGACATCAATGGGGATTAATTTGTAAAAAGTAATTGGATTTATTGTTGTATTCTTTTGGCTTTTGATGTATTTTTAAATTTCAATTCAAGGGTGCATAAAGTGTATTTCTGTTCATTGCTTTTAAAGGAAATTTAAATAGGTTAATCTACAAAGTAGGTGTATTGAGCCTAGTGAAATGAACTAATTATCAAGTATATGGGTATAATTATGTATTTTTCAACGAACAAAAGTTATTAATTTTTAAATCTTAAAACATGAAAATTTTAAATTTTACTTTAGGGAATTTCAAATTCCTTTTCCTTTTGGTGTGCCTGGCTTTTACACTTAAAGTTGAAGCCCAAGCAGTAGTCTCAGTCGAGAAGATGAATGTGCTTTATCGTGGACTCGTAAATCCCATTTCAGTAGCCATTGCTGGAATAGATGCAAAAAATGTAATTGTAAAGGTTGACCATGGCCTGATTACTAAAAAGGACGATGTACATTATCAAATAAAACCCATGGGTTCTAATCGTCAATTGACATTAACTGTATCTTCCATAGAAGGAAAAGATACCGCAATTCAAGGGGTCTTTTCTTATCGAGTGCTTGCCGTTCCCATGCCTAATTTGATAGTAGCGAATGTAAGTAGCGCCAGCCCCAACTCAAATTCAATCTCCATGGCCTCTCTTAAGGTAAATCCGAGCTTGAGAGCAGCGATGGATAATTTTATTTTCGACATCAAGTGCGAGGTTATGAGCTTTACGGTTAGCTATATGGATGGAAAAAAGGAAGTTACTGAATCCTTCAAAGGATCCACCATTCCTGCTTCCTTGCTTAAAAATATTGAAAAAATGGGCAATCCAGTTACATTAATTTTTTCTAAAGTTAGCGTTAGGATGGCCGGATATGAGGAACTCGTGACCCTTGCCCCGTTGAGTATTGTTATTAAATAGGGTGCGGTAAACAAAAGGCACAGCTTGTTAAAACACAGAAAATCAGTCTTTCATTTAGAGTTGGAAGGCTGATTTTTAATTTCTATCTAGCTTCATTGATGTTCTAAAAGTGTCAACTGCAAAATTGAAAACCATAAAAGCATTCAACCTCTTTATAGGCAAAAGAGAAAATAAAAAGGGCTGCCTCCATTTATGAAAACAGCCCCTTAGCACGAACCTAATTTTTTAGAATTATTCTGAAATTTCGATTTTTTTTATCACCAGTTTAATGATGAAATAGCTAGCAAAAATGAGTGCTGGCCAAGTTGCTAAAAGTATTATTTCTTTGATATACATAGTTTTTCTGGTTTATTAATTAATACACATGACCTTCATCATCCAGTTCTTTGGCGTCCATTTTCGAGGAATTAATAGCTCTCCAAGCATACCAAATATATCCTATCACAAAGGGAACCATAAGGGATACGTAGCTCATGGCCACCAAGGTATAGTGGCTTGAGGAGCTGTTGTAAATGGTCAATGAAGATTGCAAATCGGTGAAGCTGGGATAATAGGCAGTGTTATTAAAAGCGGCGAGCAAGAAGAGGGCAAAAACGGTTAATACAGTGCCTAAACCACTAAACCATATACCTTTTGCCCCACAAGACGCTGTAAAAAAATAGGCCCGAATAATTCCCCAAAGCACCATTAACACCCCTAAAAGAAGGATGATGGTATTCAAAGGCATTTCTATCAGATTGGTAAAATATTTATGACTCTCCATACTTACTACGCCTTGATCGTCAACAGCATAGCCATCAATCATCAGAATACTGATGAGAAAGAAAAGGAAGAATACCAGAAATGGAATGGTGTTAAACATCAACGATTTACGTGTTCTTTTAAGCAACTCAGAATGATTGATGCTATTTAAAATGTATAAGTTGGCTAAAATTCGAGCAAGGAAAAGTACCGCCAAGCCCAAAGCCAAATTTAAGAAGGTGCCAAATCTTGTTAAATCCAAAGCCAACTCCAGCCCATAAAAAGGCGAATCCCAAAAGGACTTGCTAAGTTCGTTGACATGGAAAGGGCTACCTGTGAAGAAGGTAGCTACAGCCGCACCTAAAAGTACGGGGGCTAAAAAACCATTGATAAGCAAGAACATTTCAAAAGTTTTAGCTCCTAAGAAGTTGTTGGGCTTTGAGCGATACTCGTAGCTTACCGCTTGTATAATAAAGGCAAACAAAATGAGCAACCAAACCCAATAAGCGCCACCAAAACTGGTGGAATAGAATAGAGGGAAGGAGGCAAAAAATGCACCTCCAAAGGTAACTAGAGTGGTAAAGGTAAATTCCCATTTACGGCCAAAGGTATTGATAAGGAGCGTTTTTTCTTCATCGGTTTTGGCCAAGGTTTTAATTAGACTTTGTCCGCCTTGAACAAAAAGCAGAAGTACCAGCAGGGCTCCCAACACTGCGATTATAATAAACCAATACTGTTGTAAGGTTGTAGTTTCAAATGTTTCAAACATATTTAATGTCCTCCATGATTAGGTCCTTGTTTAATTTGTTTAGTCATAATTTTTATTTCGGCTATCAATAACACCGTAAATGTTAAAAAGAAAATCCAAAAGGTAGCTTGTACCATGTTTGAGTTAAGATTTGAGGCTGCGGCCATAGTTGGCATCAGATCTTGAATAATCCATGGTTGACGGCCAAATTCGGCCACCAGCCAACCCGCTTCACTGGCAACATAAGCCAAGGGCATGCTAATAATAGCAGCACGTAACAGCCAACGCCAATCGGCAATTCGGTTTTTGAGCGAAAGCCAAAGCGTAAGCGTAAAAAGGAGTATAAACCAAAATCCAAGGGCTACCATAATGTGAAAACTATAGAAGTTAAGCGGTACATTGGGTACAAGGTCGTGGGGATTGGTAAAGTAGCTATACCCAAAATATTTAAAGTAGTCTTTGGTGAAAGCAGGATCATAGAATTGGGCTTTAAGGGAGTCGGCTTTGGCAGTATTGCCTTCCTTCACAGCAAGTTTATAATTGTTAAGGGTGTTTTTGGCCACGGTTCCTCTTTCAATTTTTTCGCTTGCCGACATTATACCAAAGGCTTCGTTGCCATGCACCAAATCGTGAATGCCAGGAATAAATTCTCCTCCCTTCAAATAAATCATATACGAAAGCATATTGGGAATCTCGACACTGGCAATCAATTTCTTCTTGTTGTGAATGGCATCAGATTCGTTGTCGTTAACCATGATTCCGGCAGCAACTAATGGGGCATTGGTACCTCCTTGGTATAAGCCTTCCATGGCTGCAAACTTCATAGGTTGACTTTTGGCCACCTCTCGGGCCGATTCGTCACCTGTGTAAACGGTAGCTAAAGAAAAGATTAAACCAAAAATAGATGCAACAATGATGCTTTTGCGGGCAAAAATATGTTCTCTATTTTTCAGCAAATACCAAGCGCTAATGCCTATCACGAACAGGGCAGCTAAGGTATAAGAGGAATAAAGGGTATGCACAAATTTGTTAATGGCATTGGGGTTGAAAAGAACATCCCAGAAGTTAACCATTTCGTTGCGAACGGTTTCGGGATTAAACTGCATTCCAACGGGATTTTGCATCCAGCCATTGGCCACCAAGATCCAAAGCGCCGAAAGGTTAGACCCAACGGCAGTAAGCCATGTGGCGGTTAAATGAAATCCCTTGCTCACTTTACTCCACCCAAAAAACATAATGGCAATGAAAGTGGATTCCATAAAAAAGGCCATAATGCCTTCAATGGCGAGGGGGGCACCAAAAATATCACCCACAAACCAGCTGTAATAAGACCAGTTGGTTCCAAATTCAAATTCGAGAATAATGCCAGTGGCAACGCCTATAGCAAAGTTAATCCCGAAAACGGTCATCCAAAATTGGGTCATCTTTTTCCATTCTTCTTTGCCAGTTTTGTAATAGATGGTCTCCATGATGGCAATAAGAAAGGTGATTCCCAAGGTTAACGGCACAAAAAGCCAGTGGTAAATTGCAGTTAAGGCAAACTGAGCTCTCGACCAATTAATTAAACTTAAGTCAAATGCTTCCATAATGATTGTTAAAATGATGATTAAAAATTATTGAGTTAGATGGTCTAATACAAAAGCTGGCTTCTCATGCTCATTTTGAGTATTTTGGCTGAGGTGATCCTTGAAAAAGAAAAGCTTGAGTACAAAAAACATGATAAATAATTTGATGAATATAATGAGCCATAGGGTTTTACCAAGGGTCATTGATCGGAATCCATCCAGGTAAAAGTGATAGATTCGTGATAAAATTGAGGCCTTTGCTTCCATGAATGTTGCTTTATTTATCCAACTAAAATTTGATTTGCAAAAATAGGTAGTTCTATACCTAATTATACTCGAATTGTTAATTTATACTTAATTTAGAATAAAGCTTATTTTTATTTAATCTAAGTGGTTGCATAAAATCTATTAAAATACTATGTATTAGATTCATAGCTAAGTGGTGTTATAAATTATTACGAACCAACCATGGTTTAAAATTCCTCGTAACTTCCGAAAGCTAAAGGATATAGGCACGTTCAGAGTACTTTTTAATGGTTGCTGCTACTACTGAACTTGCCAAAAGCCTTGTTTACTTTTAGCGGTTTTGTCGAGCTGATGTTTCCGTTCCGAAAGCTTTCGGAACGATAGCTATCAGAAGCTATCGTGGACGGAAGTAGTAAGGAATCTCAATTTTTTAGTCGACCAGTAGTGAAATTATATATGAAACAAAAAAACCGGCCTAAACCGGTTTTTACGTGTGTACTACTTTTTCTTAGGACAGGTACTCCTGCCACAAGCGGTGTAAAGTGGACAAAAGCTAATAACACTGGTGAGCAGAAAAACTGCCGCTACCACCAAGGCAATAATGCCTAAAGTACCTTCGAGCACCGAAGTAAAATACAATATCACCAAAAGCAATGCAATTGCAATGCGAATAGCTTTATCGATGGTTCCCATATTCTTTTTCATAGTATATTAATTTGATTTATAATTGGTTAGATAAATTCTCTTGTTGCCAATTTAAGGTAGAATACCCCTCCCCAATTGGTTCTTTTAGTCAATTTGAAAAGGGAAATTACTTCCTCATAACTATCGAAAAATCGATTTTCAAAGGTAAAGATAAACGAGTTTTTCAAAAATGATAATTGACAGGGTAGCAATCCTGCCTTTGGTAAGTGAAAGGTTAAGAATTTAAGGCTTTTGGTAAATGCCAAAAACGGCATCGCTTCTTCCTGTGGAAGCAAGGTAATGGTCTTCGGCCTCGAAGATTTTCTGGATCCACAGCAGTGTTTCCGGATCATCGTTTAAAAAATGATGTGCAATGTCTTTAAACACAATATGCGTGAGATCCCAACCCACTTTCTTTTCTTCCACGGTTTTAAAATATTTATGAATGGAGGGAAGGATGGAATCAGAATCGATGGCTTCGGAAGGATCAATCAATTGCATCCTAAGCCAACCCGGGCGATAAA
>DZDC01000022.1 GCA_022736595.1 Draconibacterium orientale
GTATCGAAATAGTAATGGAATAGCTTTTTCTCTCCTTGCTTCTTCATGATTACTTTGTAATGTTCGCCCATTTCATCATCGTTGATGATGCTTATTTCTTTGTATTTGTACTCTATCCCGTGGCGGTCTTTGATGTAGTTTACGGCTGGGCTGGGTAAGTCGCTTTTTGATATCTTTTGTCCCTCTCCCGATTCTTGAATCATCTCGGTTTCTTTTTCCATCCTCTGTTCCATTTTGTCCAGTTCAACTTCTTCGTTAGATTCGGCTTTTTCCAAATCTTCGGGCTCGTATAAGGTAATGAACACCCCATTGAATGTATATTCTATCTCATATTTCAAGGGTTCTTTCTTCCTTCCTTGGCTTTGCATCATCAAGATATTATAATACTTTTCGCGAGTTCCTTTGGTTATCAATGTGACTTTTTCAACAGTCTTATCTTTGTGATTGATGTGGATATCATCGATAATTTTAGGATTTATAGCATTGAAATCTACTTGTTTTCTTGAACTCACTTCCTTTCCGGTTGGATCCATAACAATTTCACGTTCCAGTTCGTTTTCGGTAAATTTCACCATCAGATTTTTATCGGGTTTGGGAAGTGAAAACCATTTTACATTTTGGGCATTTTTGTAGGTTTTGGTGAATTTTTTAGTTATCACCTCAGGTACTTTCTTAGTATCTAAAAGGGTTTGAGCATACGTAAACGTTACCATTTGCAACGCGATAAATAAAAGAAGCAAGTTTTTCATGACTTCAATACTTTTTAATGATTTATAGAATGTTGTGGTTTTTTTTGAAAACAAATTCATTGCAACCAAGGCCTAAGTTGGTTTTTACTTTAATCAAGGTGTATCCTTTGGGTTGTAAATAATCTAGAATAGCGCCAACGCTGGCCACTTCGAAAGGGAAACCTCCCAACCAATCTACCCAATCGTGATAAACCGACATTCCTCTGTTTTGCTTATATTCTTTGAATAAATTTCTTCTTTTTAGGATAGAGTTAAGTAAAGCCATCCCAAAGAAATAAGGAATAAACATACTTAACACCATTAACTTGCCTATGGAAGATTGATTAAAAGTTTTTTTGACTTTATGCCAGCGTTTCGATTTATGGGCTTGGTCGTTATAAATGGCAATAAAGAAAAGTCCATCGTCTTTCACCAAGCTTGCTGCATTGTCGATGGCTTGCCACATATTCCCTGTGTGGTGAAGCACGCCCCAAGAATACACGATATCAAATTTATCAAATTTTGAAAGGTATTGTGTGTCAAGAATGGAGCCTTGCTCTACAAGCCATTGTGAGTCTTGGGCAAAATATCGATCTTTCAATTCCTGAGTACATCGCACTGAATCTCTATCGTAGTCGAAAGAAAATACCTTTGCGCCCAGTTTACGTGCAGATAAGGAGAATAATCCACTACCCGAACCGATATCGATAAAGCTTTTCCCATTTAGGGCTGAAAGCTTGAGCATTTGGCTAAGGGATTCCTCAGCGGTTTGAATACGCTTATCGTTAAGGGTGCTTAAAAATGCAGCCCAGTTTTTTCCAAATTCAAACCTATTCTTTTCTTTTACTGACATTACGAAGGACTTTGGTGTGTTAAATTATTTTATGCTTCTCTGAGCATGGTTTGGGTACGATCCGGGCCCACGCTTACCACGCTTATGGGACATTCCACTTGGTCTTCGATGTATTTGAGATAGTCGCAAAAGGCTTTGGGTAATTGGTCAAGGCTTCGAGTTGACGAAAGGTTGGTTTTCCAACCTGAATGATTGGTCCAAATAGGTTCCACTGCTTCGTCCACTATTTCGTAAGGCATATATTGTAGCACCGTATCACCAAGTTTGTAATGCGTGCATACCTGTATTTGATCAAACTCATCCATCACATCGGCTTTGGTAATGATGAGGTCGGTGACGCCATTGATCATGATGGAGTAGCGTAAGGCAGGAAGGTCGAGCCAGCCACAACGACGGGGGCGTCCGGTGGTGCTGCCGTATTCATGGCCTTTGTCGCGAAGTTCTTGGCCCACAGCATCGTTGAGCTCGGTGGGGAAAGGGCCGCTTCCGACACGAGTGCAATAGGCTTTAAAAACTCCATAAATTTTACCAATGCTTTTGGGTGAAACGCCCAAACCTGTACAAACAGCGGCACTTACAGTATTGCTGCTGGTAACAAATGGATAGCTGCCAAAGTCAACATCTAACAAAGTGCCTTGGGCTCCTTCGGCCAACACACTCTTACCTGCTTTTAGCTGCTCGTTGATGAAGATTTCGCTATCAACCAAGTTGTGCTTTTTCATGCTTTGCGCAGCATCCATCCATTTTTGCTCGTAAGCTTCAAAGCTTAACCCGTCAATGGTTTGCGCAGAAAGATCAAAATTGTATTGCTTCAATATTTGAAGGTGGTTGTCTTTTAGCTGTTGGTATTTTTCGGTAAAGGTGGGTTTTAATATGTCTCCAATGCGCAATCCCAAACGGGCAGTTTTGTCGGTATAGGTGGGGCCAATGCCTTTTAAAGTGCTTCCAATTTTGGCATTTCCCTTGGCTTGCTCGTAGGCCGCATCCAACATGCGATGAGTGGGCAAAATCAAATGCGATTTCTTTGAAATATATAGATTTTGCTCCGGACGGGCTCCTTTGGCTCTTAATTTTTGTATCTCGTCGTCAAAGATTTTTAGATCAATGATTACTCCATTTCCAATTAGATTAAGGGTTTGTGGATGAAAAATTCCACTGGGGATGGTGTGTAATACGTGCTTTTGATTGTCAAATTCCAATGTGTGTCCCGCATTGGGGCCACCCTGAAAACGTGCAATAATATCGTACTTGGGTGTGAATACATCCACAATCTTGCCCTTGCCTTCGTCGCCCCACTGAAGGCCAAGAAGTACATCAACTTTCATTTCTTGTTTCATCGGTTATTTTAGCTTTACGAACCCACAATACTCCCCTATAATGCAGTTTCTATGCACAATAATAGGAATGGAGTTATTTAATGTTTTCTATTTGTCTGACGATTCTTCCAACGGACAGTCGGCGTAAAAAGTCAATGAATGGTAATTTATCTTAATATTGAACAGCTTTTCCAAAGAATCCTGAATCTCCTGAATTCTTGGATCGCAAAATTCGATAATTTTTCCATTGTCATTACAAATAATATGGTCGTGCTGCTTAAATTTATAAGATTTTTCGTAAAGTGCACTGTGCTTGCCAAATTGATGCTTGGTAACCAATTTGCATATTTGTAGCAATTCCACCGTGTTATATAAGGTAGCCCTACTTACTTGGTATTTATTGCGCTTCATTCGCACATATAAACTATCAATATCGAAGTGGGTGTTGGTACTGTAAATCTCCTTTAAAATCGAAAAACGCTCGGGAGTTTTCCTGTGTCCTTTCTTCTCCAAGTAATTGTTGAATATTTGCTTTACAGTTTCGTAACTTTCGTCTGCTTTTAAATCTTTCGCCATATCTATTTAAAATTTAATGGCGTAAAAGTAATTCTTTTTTTTGCATTATTTAGAACTGTACTAAATAATAAGTCAGTTTTTTATTTGTATTTTAACTTACTTTGTACCTTCTAAGGGATTACCCTTTTGTTTTTTGTAACTCACAATAAAATGATGCTTCCAAACACTACACTCGCATTAATACAGGAGTCTCCGTCAGCTCCATTGAAAACGACAACAATTTCTCTTCCTCCTTTACAAAAGGGTCAAGTGTTGGTTAAAATGGAATATGCCAGCATCAATCCCAGCGATTTGAGCTTGCTCAAAGGAACCTATGTAGGTTCTCAAAATTATCCATTAGTGCCTGGCATTGAGGGTAGTGGTACGGTGATAGCCTCGGGTGGGGGAATTCTGGCACGTCTGAGAATGGGCAAAAGAGTGGCCTGCACTTCCACCCACGGATTGCCGGGTTGTTGGGCCGAATATATGGTGACACAAGCTTCGAATTGTATTCCGTTGCCTTCGCAAATCGATTTTAAGCAAGGGGCTGCGGTGGTGGTGAATCCTTTGACTGCGGTTGCTTTTATGGAATTGGTGCAACAAAACAAAGCTAAAGTGGTGTTGAACAACGCTGCGGGAGGAGCCTTAGGAATGATGGTGCATCGCTTGGCTCAAATGCATGGTATTACACTCATTTCCATCGTGCGAAGCGAAAAACAAAAGCCCAAACTGATGGAGGCCGGTGCCCTACATGTTCTTAACAGTGCCGACGAAAATTATCACGCTTCGCTTAAAGATATGTTTGAGATGTTGAAACCCCAAATTTGCTTCGATGCCGTGGGAGGGGATGAAACCAGCCGTTATTTGGAGCTGGGGCCTCGTGGGATGACTTTGTTTTCCTATGCATTTCTGTCGCAACCCACTGCGGAAATTAACCTTCGTGAACTTTTGCAAAACCAGAAAACCATTCGTCCTTTCTATTTAGGCCATTTCATGAGCGAACAATCGTTGTTGACCAAGCTCAAGATGCTGAATAAGGTGAAACGTTTGCTTGCAACCCAACTTAAAACCCACTTTGTGGGGGAGGCCCATTTCGATACCATCAATGAAGCACTGCTGCAATACAGTAATCAGATGAGCGAAGGAAAGTGGGTGGTGAGGTGCGGAGTTTAGAATTGACATTGAGTCCATCAAGAAAACATTACAAGTTTATGTCCAATAAAAAAGCCACCCAAGGGTGGCTTTGAAGTTCATATATCTTTTGGTTATAGATTGTGCGGAGTAATGTCAATAATAAGGATGCAGAGCATCAGGAGTTTGGAAAGAATTAGTAGCGTTCTTTTCTAAAACCACCTCTGGGTTGGAACCCACCACGTGAATCGTTGTTGCTTTCCTTTGGGTTAGCTTTTTTAACAACAATCATACGTCCGTCGATTTCAGTTTCGTTAAGGGCGTTGATGGCAGCGTGAGCTTCTTCATCATTTTCCATTTCAACAAAACCAAAACCTTTTGAGCGACCGCTCATCTTGTCCATGATAATTTTTACGGAGCTAATAGCACCAAATGGCTCGAAAGCGTTTCTCAAAGTGTCTTCTTGAGTGTTGTAGTTCAACTTAGTTACAAAAATATTCATAAAAAAATAATTATGGGACTCGCGTCCCCGTTAATAATAATAAGGCGACAAAAGTAATCTTTTTTTAATGCTAAATACCAATCATTTAATAAATTACAAAAAATATTCATTTTCTTAATACTGCATTACTAAAAACAGGGCTTCTGTAGGCTACATTTTGCTAAAAAAGGTAGTTCAAACCGATGTATAATCCACTTTTTCCGTCTCTTGGGTTACCTGCCATGCCATAATCTACCGCAACTATAAAATTGGTATTTACTGCAAAATGAAGTCCTGCTCCATAGCTCATGTGAACTTTTTCGTCCTCATAGTACAATTCTTTGAGGTTTTCTTCACGGGTTTTACCATAGCTGGCGTCAACTCCTCTGTCGTCGAATTTATGTTCTTGCAATATTTTAGATGCATCGTAAAAACCACTTAAGGTGATGCTGAAATTCTGTTTGGCTATGACGGTTTGCAAAAAGCGATATCTTATCTCTGCATTGAAAAGTGCTGCTCCATCTCCCACCACACGGTTGCGCAAAATACCTCTCAAGGTTTTGCTTCCTCCCATTCCTTCTTTCACATCCTTAGAGCTGTAGTAGAAGGGCATCATATAAAATGGAACCTCACCTCCAATAAGTCCTTGATAACTTGCACGATAGGCAAATACTACTTTTTTAGGAATCAGGGTAAAGTACTGACGATGGGTTAGATTGAAGGAGTAATAGTCGAATTTGTTGCCTAAAAAGGAAGGGGCACCAATTAATAATGCTTCTGACCAAATTCCCTTTTGAGAACTGGCCTCGTTGTCACGGGTATCGTAAACAACACCTAACTTTAATAAAGTAGTGTTACCCCCGTTTTTTTGGTCGGCAGTAATAATGCCCCAATCCACATATTTGTCGTAAAGCGTGGCGGTGTCGGGTAGTATTTCGTCAGCTTCTTTGCCTTTATTAAGTCGATCCAAATCCAAACTACCAATTTCTACTCCATTGAAACTAACGCCTCCAAACCAACGCAACTTTTTGCCAATGATGCTTCCCTGAAAATCCGCGCTTAAGCGCAACATCTTACGATCGTGACGATAATACAAGCGCGAAACGTAATTGGTAGTATCCTCTTGATTGATGTACTCGTCACCAAAATAGCTTTGGTAGCCGTTAAATCCATAAAAATCCAAGGCTTGCTCGGTCAAATAGCTGGCCTCAAGCTTCATGCGTCCATTGGGAAGCAAAGTACGATTGTCGTATTCGATGATGTTTTTTCCACTTCCTTTGGTGGTTCTCGACCATTCTAAGTAAAGCGAATGGTTGTAAAAAGGATAGTTGCTACCATCACCATAATGGTAAAAATTGAGAATAACACCGTATAAAAAACCTAAATCGGTATCATATGCCAAGGCAGGAACGCCTCCAAAACTAAAGCCGGTTTTCACCTTTTCGTCTTTTTTAGCTGAGGATTCTTGGGTTGTGTCGGTTTGAGCTATGGCTGTGTAGCTAAGGGTAAAAACCAAAACGATGGCCAATAATAAGGGTAAAGTTAATTTCATTTTTCTGCTGTTTTTAAGTTTGTAGTTGTGCTTGCGAGGTCTAAAATACATTTGCACAAAACTAATTATTTTTTAATATCTCGTTGGAATGATTCTTACCTTTGCATAGGTCAAAATTTTAAGCTTTCTGTCGCCTAAGAACTACATTTTTATGAGCGAACGTAAGCCAAAGGCCTAAGCATAGCGATTGCAATTGTTCTTTGTTTGTTTCACATACTCTTCAAAAATCAAAATTTATGAAAAAAGCATTAAAAATTGTACTTTATGTGGTACTGGGTGCCGCGTTTCTTTTTGGAAGTTTTCTAACCTATCTCACCTTTGTGGATTTCAACCCTACAGGAGCTGAAGTTTTGTACCAAAGCCCTGAGTCAACGCCCATTGCCGATACGGCAGAGTTAACTCTTGTTTCATGGAATTTGGGTTATAGTGGTTTAAGTAAAGAGATGGATTTTTTCTACGATGGGGGTCAGCAAGTATATCCTGAGGAAGCGGTGGTGCAGGCTAATTTTCAAGGAATTAAATCCCAAATGGAAGCTTTTCGTCAAGCAGATTTTATTTTGCTTCAAGAGGTGGATCAGTCTTCGCAACGCTCCCATTACCTCAATCAACGCGATAGCATCAGCCAACTTTTTGGCGATTATACCAGTACTTTTGGCGTCAATTATAAGGTGCCTTTTGTAATTGTGCCTGTAACTAAACCCATGGGCAAAGTGCTTAGCGGCATTCAAATCTTAAGTAAACCCACTCCTACTTTGAGCGAACGCCATAGTTTTGTGGGCAATTATGCTTGGCCCAAATCACTTTTTATGCTCGATCGTTGCTTTATGGTAAACCGTTATCCTACTTCCAACGGCAAAGAACTCATCCTCATCAATACGCATAACGAGGCATACGACGATGGTGGCCTTCGCACCGCGCAAATGAAACAACTTCATGCCTTTATTTCCAACGAGTATCAACAGGGCAATTATGTGATTGTGGGTGGCGATTGGAACCAATGTCCTCCCAATTTTGAACCCCAATTTGCTTTGGATAAAATGGATTATGAAGAAAAAATGGATATCAAACCCAATTATATTGCCGCTGATTGGAAGTGGGTTTTCGATCCCAGTTTGCCCACCAATCGACGTGTTAAAGCACCTTATACTCAAGGAACTACCCTCACCACTGTTATCGATTTCTTCCTACTTTCGCCTAATGTGCAAAGTGTGGAAGTAAAAAATATGGATATGGGTTTTCAATATTCCGACCATCAAGCCGTTCGCTTGAAAGTTAAACTTATTCCCAGCGTTAAATAGTCCACAATGATTTTAAGGCTCATTCGCGAAAGTTTTATTTTTGCTTTGCATAACCTGCTGGCAAACAAACTACAAACTACGCTATCCTTGCTGGGAATTACCATCGGAATTTTTTCTGTGATATCGGTGTTTACGCTGGTCGATAGTCTCGAATCCAAGATTAGAAGCAGTATCGATAGTTTTGGGTCAGAGATTATCTACGTTCAAAAATGGCCTTGGATTTTTGGCGATTTCCCTTGGTGGAAATATTACCAACGGCCCGACCCCAATCTAAAAGATGCCGAATATCTCCGTCGTAATCTTAAAAATGCCCAACAGGTGGGATTTATGGTGAGCACCTCCAAGCGTATCGAATACGGTGATGCGACGGTGGAATCGGTGGAAATGGTGGCTTCTTCTCCCGAATACGACTTGATTTTTGATTTTGAACTTCAGGAGGGAAGGTATTTTTCGGCCAATGAGTTTAGCGGTGGACGACCCGGAATCATCCTGGGAGCGTTGGTGGCCGAGAGCTTGTTTGGAAACGCCTACCCCATTGGCAAAAAGGTGAAAATATTTGGGCAAAAGGTTCCCGTGATTGGAGTTTTTAAAAAGCAGGGCGAAGATATTCTCAACAATTCGCACGATAACCGCGTGCTCATTCCCATCAATTATGCCCGCAATGTGATCAATTTGCGTTATTCAGGACTTAATCCATCCTTGATGGTAATAGGAAAAGATAAGGTATCGCCCGATCAAATCAAAGATGAAATTAAGGTCGCGCTGCGGAGCTTGCATCATTTGAAACCTCAGGAGGACGATGATTTTAGTCTCAATGAAATTTCGATTCTAAAGAGCGGTTTTGATGGAATTTTCAAGACCATCGGCATCGCCGGATGGTTCATTGGAGGCTTAAGTTTGCTGGTTGGAGGATTCGGCATTGCCAACATTATGTTTGTAAGTGTAAAAGAACGCACCAGTCAGATTGGGATACAAAAAGCCCTTGGAGCCAAAAACTTCTTTGTGCTTTTGCAATTTTTGTTTGAATCGGTGTTTCTTTCATTGATGGGTGGAATCGTAGGTTTGATATTGGTCTATGGCGGTGTTTTGATAGCCCAATACGGCTATGATTTTCCATTGATTCTAAGTTTAGGCAACATCAGTACGGGCATCTTTGTGAGCCTCGGCATCGGTCTGGTGGCCGGACTTATTCCAGCTTGGTTGGCTTCGCAAATGAGTCCGGTAGAGGCTATTAGGTCGGTTTAATAAACATTTAAAATTGATAAAATGAAGTATGTTTTGTTTTTAATTATGTGCTGGATGGGGTGGTTTTCGGCTCCCAGCATCAAACCTTTGGAAGCTACCCAACAAAGAACCATGGGCGGCAGACCCGAAAGTGGTATTTTAACCACCTATTCCATTAAGATTGTGGCTCCAGCAAGCTCTGAAAAATTGACTTTTACCAAAGTCTTCATCGAAGGCAACGAAATTGATTTTGCTTTGCTTTCGTCACAAAAATCCAATATTAAAAGCTTTTCAAAGGGAGACACGCTTCTTTTAGAAGTGCAACGTAGGGTTATCGATGCACAATATCGGACCGAAATGGTAAGTGAAACGCTTTTGAAAAGTGTAATTGAAGATAAATCTCCTGCGGTAGTGTTCTATACTTATAAGAATAAGGAAGCCTCCTTTAAGGTATCGGAATTTAAGAGATTGTCGAATGTAGAATTGCCCTAAGGATGAAATCTTTTTTTCGCAGTTTTGGTTATGCTTTTCGTGGCTTGTCCTCCATGCGAAAGGGAGAGCGTAATTTTAAGGTTCAGCTTACTGTTGGATTTTTTGCGGCTATTGCTGCTTTTTATTTTCCTCTCACCACCGCCGAAAGGGCGGTGATATTGGTGTGCATTGGGCTGGTTTTGGCTGCCGAAATCATGAATTCGGCATTGGAACGATTGGTAAATCTGGTGGAGCCCAACTACAATAAAAAAGCAGCAGAAGTCAAGGATTTGGCTGCTGCTGCAGTATTGGTTTTGTCATTTACATCGGTAATTGTAGGTCTGGTGGTATTCATTCCCCACCTTTTACTACTACATTAATTCTCTTCTTCGGGCTCGTCGTCGTCGTCGTCGTCAGCAGCAGGATCAATCTTGCTATCGATGTCGAAGTTGTCGGTAAAATCGTCGTCACTACCCTCTTCTTCGGGATTCGAATCTTCTTCGCCTACCAAATTGGGATCGCCGTATTCGCCTTCGTATTTCTCACGTATTTGATCGATTAAGTTGCCTTCATCATCGTAGTCATCATCGTCTTCGATAATTTGCTGGGCAGTACGCACCGACATTTTTAAAAGGTACATATACTCATCGGTCTCAAACGGCAATGCACTTACAATTTCTCCTTTGGCATTGTTAAATTCAATCAGATGTTGACTGAATCCGTCGGGATACATCAGTTTTACTTGTTCCTGAAGGTCTTTATCTAGTTTTTGGTAGTCTTTGATTACCCTTAGTTTACTCATATAATTGGTTAGTTTTTAAGTAAATTTCAAATCTACTTCAACGTCAAAGAGGCTAAAAGTATTGCCTTTGGCATGAAGTAATAGCGGCGGTAAAAATAATTTTTTTATAAAAAAAACAAATAGTCTTTTAAATAATATTACCAACCTAAAATATAGGAAAATATCAAGGGTGCCACGATGGTGGCATCGCTTTCCACAATGTGTTTTGGAGTGTGAATATCGAGTTTTCCCCAAGTGATTTTCTCATTGGGCACTGCACCCGAATAGCTTCCATAGCTGGTGGTACTGTCGCTGATTTGGCAGAAGTAACTCCAGAAAGGAGTATCTTGACGTTCCATATCTTGGTAAAGCATGGGCACCACACAGATGGGGAAATCGCCTGCAATACCTCCGCCAATTTGGAAAAATCCAATGCCTTCGGTTCCTGCATTGGCAGTGTACCATTCGGCCAACCATGCCATGTATTCAATTCCGGACTTCATGGTGCTGGCTTTGAGTTCTTTCTTAATGACGTAAGAAGCGAAAATATTTCCCATGGTACTGTCTTCCCAACCAGGAACTACGATGGGTAGATTTTTTTCGGCGGCTGCCAACATCCAGCTATTTTTTGGGTCAATTTGGTAGTATTGCTCGAGTACGCCTGATTTTAGTAGTTTGTACATAAATTCATGGGGGAAATAGCGTTCACCTTTATCATCGGCATCCTTCCAGATGGCATGGATGTGTTTTTGAAGGCGACGGAAAGCTTCCTCCTCGGGAATACAAGTGTCGGTAACACGGTTGAGGTGGTTTTCCAACAAATTCCACTCATCTTGAGGTGTGAGATCGCGGTAATTGGGAACGCGTTTGTAAAAACTATGGGCCACCAAATTCATAATATCTTCTTCGAGATTGGCACCAGTGCAGGAGATAATTTGAATCTTGTCTTGACGAATCATCTCGGCCAAGGATTTGCCCAATTCTGCGGTACTCATGGCTCCTGCCAAGGTTACCATCATTTTATTTCCTTTTTCTATCTGTACTTCGTAATCGCGAGCAGCATCTACCAAAGCAGCTGCATTAAAATGTTTGTAATGCTCAACGATAAATTGGCTAATAGGTCCTTTATTTTTCATGTCTTAAATATTTAGTTTTTTAAACCATCTAATCAATATAATATTGACGTATAAGTCTGGTTTATTGGTTATTGACCTTGGTTTTTGTTTAATTCAAATTTATAACTTAATAGCTTGTAATACAGTTTGGCAACCAAAAATTCGGAAGCTGGAAAGCCCTCAATGGGGGCGAGTTCCACAATATCAAAACCCACCACATTGCGCTGTTCAAACACCATTCGCAGGTATTGAATCAAGGGATTCCAGAGCATTCCTCCAGGTTCGGGAGTTCCAGTGGCTGGCATGATGCTGGGGTCAAGCACATCCAAATCGATGGTAAGGTAAAGCTCAGGGCCTAGCAAATCGATGCTTTTTTGCATCCAGTCGGTTTTGCCATAAATATCTTCGGCAAAGAAAACATTTTTGCGATTGAGAAAAGGGATCTCCACGCTGTCCATACTGCGGATGCCCACTTGCACCAGATTGGTATTTTTGGAAGCCTCGTGCAGGGCGCAAGCGTGGCTGTAAGGCGTACCACTATAGCTGGGCCTCAGGTCGCTATGAGCATCGAGGTGCAATACGCTAAGGTTCTGGAAATGTTCGTAATGCGCTTTGATGGGGCCAATACTTACCGAGTGTTCGCCACCAAAAAAGGTTAGGAATTTTCCAGTTTTAAGTAATTCTTTGGTCTTTTGGTAGCTGGCTTGAAACATGGCTTCAGCTGAACCATCCTCGGTGATGGGTTCGCAAACAAAAACACCTTGCTCATAAACGGTGCTATTGGTTTCAATATCGAAAATTTCCATATTATCGGAAGCTTCCATAAAAGCTTCAAATCCTTTGTCGGCTCCTTTGCCCCAAGTACTGGTGCCATCGTAAGGAATGGATAGAAGCAAGACTTTGGCTTTTTCAAAACTGCCATTTTCGGTTTCAATACCGGCATAAACTCGTTGACTCATCATCAGGTTATTCTTTCTCTTTTTTATTATATCCTAAAATCTTAAACATTTCATCGGCCGACTGTTCGTTGCGGTACACATAATCCACAAAGTTACCCGTTTCGTCGCGGTCGATGATAACGTGCATGGGCGATGGAATAAGACAATGCTTGATACCGCCATAACCACTGATGGCATCTTGATAAGCTCCGGTATGGAAAAAGCCAAGATACAAAGGCTCCTCTTCCTCATTTTCATACTTGGGAAGCATCACATCTTGATTTAAGTCTTCAGAATTATAGTAGTCGCTGTGGTCGCAACTGATGCCTCCGATGTTGACACGTTGGTATTCCGAATCCCATTTGTTGATAGGCAGCAGAATGAATTTTTCGTTGATGGACCATGCATCGGGAATGGTATTCATTAAACTGTTGTCCACGATGTACCAACTTTCGGTGTCGTTTTGTTTTTTATGCTCCAACACTTTCAAAATGATGGCTCCTGATTCACCCACGGTATATTTTCCAAATTCGGTAAAAATATCGGGTTCCAAAACGTTTTCTTTAACGCAGGTTTCTTTGATGCTTTTGATAATCTCATTGATCATGTACTCGTAGTTGTACTCAAAACCGAGGTGGTTTCGGATGGGAAATCCTCCGCCTAAGTTTAGCATATCAAGGGAGTCGCTAAGTCGTTTGAGCTCCACATATAGTTTGAGCCCTTTTTGAAATTCTCCCCAATAGTACAAGCTGTCCTTGATGCCTGAATCCACAAAGAAGTGGAGCATACGCAGTTCAACATTGGGATTGCCATCGATGTATTGCTTATAAAAATCCAACATTTCGTTGTGTCGAATTCCCAAACGACTGGTGTAGTAGCTCGATTGAGGTTCTTCGTTGATGGCCATTCGCAAGCCAATTCTCACTTTGCGCCCATCAGCAATTTTTAAGAGTCGCATGAGTTCCGAAATGGAATCAAGTACCACAATGGAGTTTTTAAAACCAAACTCTTGGAGCTTCACAATCTTTTGCAAATACTCATCGGTCTTATATCCATTATGAACCAGAATGCGCGATTTGTCTATCTTGTGCTCTTTGTAGAGATTCAAGATGAGGTCGATGTCGAACGAGCTGCTGGTTTCTAAATTTACTTTGTGCTTCAGAGCTTCACTGATCACGTGGTGAAAGTGGTTGCATTTGGTACAATAGCAAAAATGGTAATTGCCATTGTAGCCTTGATTTTTAATGGCTCTATTGAAAAGGTTGCGCGCTTTCTTGATTTGGTCACCAATTTTGGGAAGGTAAATCAACCTAAAGGGCGTTCCGTATTTGTCGATTAAATACTTGAGGGAAACTCCTTGAAATGTGAGGTATCCATCACGTAGGTCAAAACCTTCCTGTGGAAAGTAATAACTCTGGTCTATCAAGTCAAAATATGAATTCTTCACCTATTAAAAAGATTAAAAAATGAAACATTTAAATAATTATCGCTTTCCGCACTCTTCTGGATTATTACAATAACGCAGCTTAGATTTATAGGTCACGGCCTTTCCAGTTTTTTTTTGAAAAGTGCCCAAAAGTACCTACAAAAACAATATAAATGGGATATAAGATTTCTAAAAATAAAAAATATTTTTTCAACTTTTCCTGATCAAAAAAGGCCCATGAGCGAGAAAGTAAAATATAATCAATCAGCACTTTAGAAAGGAATCCAAAAATTAGAAAAGGGAAGTAATTTACATAAAAAAGACTGAGCACCAGCCCTCCAACCAGGGCTGCATTATGTAAGAAAACAATTAAAGCTACCACAGTGGCAAAACTTTGTCCATAATGTTTCGCCTTGGAGGTCCATCTCAGGTGTTGCTGGCACCATTGAGCAAGGGAGTCAGGAGCGGAAGTACTCACGATTGCTCTTGGGTCTTTGAGAAAGGTGATGCTCTTGGAGCCATATTGGTTTTGGGTACTTTGCATTAGAAAAAAGTCATCGCCCGAAGTCACTTCGGCACGTAGGTTTTCGCTTTTAAGTATTTCGCTAGAATAGAGCAAGTTGGCGCCATTTAGCATGAAGGGTTTTCTGAGGCTTATCCCTCCTGCTCCACTCACCACCAAGCTAATAAATTCAAGTTGCATCATTCCACTCCACCTGCTTTTTGAGGGTGAAAAACAGAGCGGGCCGGCAATCATTTTTAGGTTTGAATTGCCTTGCAATACATGATCGTAGGCTTGCAACAGATGTGGATTAAAAGTAATGTCCGCGTCCAAAGCGAGAATCCATGGATGTTTAATGGCGGAGGAAGCTAAGGCCAGACTATGCTTTTTGCCGCCCTTGCCTCGAATCAACTGCCAGGGAAGGGAGTGTGTTTGCAGGTAATCCATCACAAGCTGCGCTGAGGTATCGGTAGATTCGTCGTCAACCAATACAATTTGCAGTAGCGACTCAGGATATTGAAGCTGATGCAAGTTTTGAAGCAATGTGGGGAGGTTGTGGACTTCGTTGCGAAAGGGAATGAGGATGCTTATGGGGGTTTTTGGTGTAGCAGGCAAATGCGGAGGTAAGGAGGGTAGTCGCTGCCAGCCTAAGGCAAAAAAGGCGATAAGCAAAAGATAGCTCAATCCCAAAATCAGACTTATGGTTATGAGAATCTCCATGGGCGACTAGGTTTTAAAAAAGTTTAGCTTGCGAAAGCTAAGTAGCCCTATCAAAGCGGGCAGGATGATGTTGATAAGCCAAATGAAGGTGGAGGCTGAGAATACTGCTGGTTCCAAAAGGCCTTCAGCTTGCACAAAAAAAGAAACCACAAAAATAGCTATACTTCCCCTGATACCAATTTCAAAAAGGGCAATGGAAGGTCTAAGAGTATTGAAAAGGTATATAATGCTGATCATCAGCATTCCATCCACTGGATTGAGAGCCACACCAAAGGCCAAAAAGGCTAAATAAAACTGTAGGCTAAAAATGGTGTAGCGGAAGAAACTTATAGCTAAAACCCATGTCAAAGCGCCTTTGTGATAGGTATTTAAAACCTCGGCATACCAATGCCAACGTCTCCATTTCTTGGGGATAAAAGACTCGATGGTATGAATGCGAAAATAAAGCAGGAGGCCAACGAAAAGGGCTAAAGTGTAAGCGATGTATATGAGAATCAATTCCCGAGAGCCTATATATTGTGTTTCGATGAGTTTGTTGCCAAAGGAAAAAATCAAAGCTAACACTCCAAAAATTAAAGTGATGAGCGTTTGGGCATAACTTCCAATAAGGGTAATGAAAACGCCTCTCCAAAAGTTAGTTTTACGGAGAACAAACACCCGTGCCAAAAAATCGCCTGTTCGGTTTGGGCTTACCGCGCTAATGGTGGCTCCGGCCAAGGTGCCGCTTAAGGCCGTGCGTAAGCTGATGTGTTCTTGATTGCGAAGTAAGTATCTCCATTTTACGGCTTCCAATAACCAGTTTAAGGGCATAAGTAAAATGCTTAATAGCAAGTATATCCATAGATAAGTCGATTTCCCAATAAATTGAAAAGGTTGCAAAAGCTCGTTGAAATCGTATTTAAAAAAAAGCTGTTGTGCAAGGAAAAATAGAGAAAACACGGTCAAAGCTACCCGCAAAATGCGATTATAAAGAGTGCTTTGTTTTCTTGTTTTATCTAGATTCATTGAGGGTTTGTTGAGTGGGTAAATTTAAATCTTTAACTCAAACTGCAAACATTAATTTTTTAATGCGGTAATGCGATAATGTGGTAATGCGATAATGCGGTAATTGGGGAAAAGATTTGTCCGCGAGTTCTCGCGAATTAGGCTAATTTTCGCTAATGAAACATTTTCCATCAAAACAAAATTCCGTGTAAATCTGTTCGATTCGCGACATCCCTGCCTACCGGCAGGCAGGCGGCAGGCAGGTGTGTTCCAAACCAAACATCTTCGCCAACTCCCCAAGGAACAACCCTCTGCGCCCGATAACTATCGAGACTGCGGTGAAAAAACTCGCGAGCTCGCCACTTCTCCCTTTCAAACAGAATTAGCAATCACCACAAAACTACTAAATATCATATTACGCATTTAAATACCTTTTTAAATTTGTGCTTTAAATGTAGCTCTCTAAATATATTATAAACTATTGATATACTTGTGATTATTATCTAAAATGTTTAAATAAATCTATGAAGAAACTTTATTCATTATTTACCCTACTCCTACTTGGCCAAATGGTTTTTTCACAAAAGTGGCAAAATGATGAGGATTGGCATTTGCATGGTGGGATTACCCTTAATCGCTTTCATGGCCTCAATTCCAATCTTCAGGCTGCGGTTTACAGTTATGGATTTGCCAACATGGCCGATCCCAATGTTTTCAATTTACGATTTCAACCGGTGACTTTGGGCGTCACTTTTGGGGTCAGTTTGCCCATTTCGGATCGATGGGATTATGAAGTGTATTTGGTACGAAGCAGTGCCAAAGCCACCATCGAATACAGTAATATTTCTGGGGGTGAGGAAATGAGAAGTATAAAGTTTAGAACAACGGAAATCAACATACTGAGTTTTAAATATAATTTTTCAGAACAACATGGTATTTCTCTGAGCTTGCCTTATACCGTGGGAAAGCTTTTGTATAAAAGTGAAGGCATTGCCGCTGAAAACGATTACCAAAACTATGAAGTGATCAGTGTAAAGAATTTCCTTGCTCATTTTTCGGCCATAGATTTGGGCTTGGGTTATCAGTTAAACCTAACCAAATTTCTAAGCTTTCGCTATGATTTCAGACTTCCTTTGGTATCAGACAAGGTAATAACCACAGGTTCGAGTAGGTTTACCTTGCAAAGCAATCGGTCGGTGTTTTCTATTATGTATCGTTATTAGAATTATCATATATTACACGTTATGAAGTTATTAATTACAATTTATATTAGCATTTCGAGCTTGTTTGCAACCGCTCAAGACTTTGCAATAGATGCTTTTGGAGGTGTGGGGCTATCGTATATCAACAACAGTTCTTACAATCAGTTTACTGAATCCTACGAGCGATACACTCAGCCTACCAATACCTTTAATGCGAAAAGCAACACCAAACCATCCTTTAAGCTTGGATTGGTTTCATATTTTGGAAATATTAGTTTCGAAATGGGCTATACTAAGCATTTGGGTTTCAATCAACATTTTGATTTTGCAGAAGGAACTCGCAAATTTAATATGAGTTACTCCAGTCTTAAGACCGTGACATCCATTGTTTTGAGTGGCAACGATGAATCCCGTCCTGTGATGACAGCAGGACTTATTATTGGCATGGGTGGCATGCGTATGCGAAGCTATTTTCAATATCCAGATGGGACCAAAAGCATGGGAAGCGAAAAGGATTTGAATGGTATTTTTGATCAATATACCACCGAGTTTGGTCTTGAATTAAAATACAACCTCTGGCTCAGCAATCAGGCAGCCCTCTACGCTAAAGCTTCCATGAGCCTAATGCGGCACGTAACAGATATGGAATTTCATAGTTATTTGAGGAGTATCTCCATGTCGTTGCCCTTGGAATATTTGCCCACTGATTATGAAGAATATATGAATAATGGGGGCGTCGCATATAATTACGATGGCGAATATGTAAGCCCCAATGCTTTTAAATTGGAGGTAGAATTGGGATTAAGTTATCGATTGTTTAACAATTAATTTTGAACTTGATGATGAGAAAATATATCATTTTAGGAATGGTTTTGACTGCAATGAGTTTTTTAAACTCCTGTCAGAAAGAGGTGAATTATTCTTTGGAAATTGCTGGAGTTTATGAGGTTACCGATTACGAATTGCATTACTACTCCAACTTGGGAGCCACCCTTGATAGCACCTTTGAAGATCATGATCTGGGAGTGGTTACATTTTTTGCTGATGATGCTGATGTTCAGTATAATACTTTATCTTTCAATTTGAAAGGGGGAAGATTGGAAGGATGGAGTAGAATTCCCGTAACCACGCCCATCACTTGGGGAATGGTTGAAAAAACCAACGAAATCATGCATTTTTCCAATGCCCCCGATGGAGATCCCTTTTTGAATGAGATAACGCTTGTAACCTATAATGTGGATTATAAATCATTTGGGCGCATTGTTATAAGTTGGGTTGATGCCGATCCCGCAACAGGAGCCATGCTTCGTCACGAAGTAGTGCACCTCAAAAGAATGTACTAAACCATGGTTGAAAAAGTAAAAACAACCCCTTAAAACTTTGCTGGTGCCCAAGCAGATGGTTTATTAGGTAATTGGTCAATGAGCTTTATTACTTCTAATCCAATTTGTTTTGTTCTTTTGTTTAATTTGTTCTTGCAAAATCCCAAATCCCAAATCCTCAATCCAAAATCGTAAATCGAGCATGGTTATTAATTGCCACCAAATTTAAAAGTTGCACCAAAATATATGGCAATATAATTGGCAAAAGTATTCATCGAATTTTCGCGGTCGCCTTGTAAAGCCGCATTTTCCTTATAATTGTATTCCACAGGGTTACTAACGTTGATAAACTGCTCCTGCGAAAAGCTGCTTCCACGCGTATATTGAAAACCCGTAATCAGATTATTTCCCCGAAGTTGCCACACGAGGCCTCCGGTGAGATGATAATAGTCCAACACAAAGCCTTGGAGAGACTGCTTCTTTGCGTAATGGCCGTAATCTAAGTGCTTAACGTAATTGAAATCGGTTCTATAGCCAGCATAAAAGATTAAATGTTCGGCAATATTCCATTGGATTCCGATCGCCCCATTAAGAATTGCAGAGGCTCCGGCCACATAAGTTAGGTATTCATCGGAAGGTACTGTTTCAACATTGGGGTCAATGAGCAAGAAGTTGCTTTCGTTGGCTTGAATGCTTTTGTATGGCTTTACTTTGAAAAAGTATTCAAAGGTGGAATACAAAATGAGTTTTTTAGGTTTTAATTCGTAATTGAGTCCAGTCGCAATTGCAAGCGGAGTTTTTGTTTTGATTTCCACATCGTCGTAGGTTTTGCTATCGACAATAAAATAGTCGGGAATGGAAAGTCCAGAAGCAGGGTCAAAAATATTGTTTTGCAATCGTTTTCTACTGCTGTATTCACCGCCGGTGTATAGGCCGTCAATGATAGGGGCGGTGATGTTGACTCCAAAACTGAATCTATTGTTGTGATATAAAGCACCGCCTTTAAAAATCAACCCATAATCATAATAGCTTGCATTGGCTGATGAACTGAATTGGGCGGCATATGCCTCACTTCCTATGGCTGAGTAGGCCGAGCTGTCAATGGCGTAGGCTTGATTATCAATAGATCGAGAATAATTCATCACACGTAACGATAGAAACATACTACTTCCAAGATACACATGGGGTGTAATCTTAAAAGAAGTTCCAACACCCACCCAATCGTCGGTATATTTATAGTGATAATTAAAGGTGGACAGGTATCGCTCGTCGCCGTTAAGCCGATTGATGACATTCAGCTTTATATCAGCATTTTGAGTTATATTGAGTTCATAATTGCTGGTACTCAAATAGGCAGCTTCAAAACTCAGTCGAGGATGTTTTTTAGGCTGGTACATATAGGAAATAAATCGAGGTGTAACCCCACCATGATATCCATCGAGGTGAATGCTATCGCCCAATGCATTATTGGCATTAAGAAAATTAAAGGCAAATAAACTAGCGTTGATTGAAAAACTGGATTTAGAAATTTCAGAAATGCTTGCAGGATTATAATAGATGGCCGATGGACCAGCACCACCGCCTACCACAGATCCGGAAAGGAGTGAAGATTCCTCATTGAAGCTTCTGGTCCAATAGTTATTGTCTTGAGACCAAGTTACAAGAGGTAAAAAATTGACAAAAAGAATAAAAAGAAATTTATTTAAGAACTTAGGTTGGTGCATGTTTTTCTGTATTTGGTGCAAATTTATCAAAATTAGTATCGTTTCAAATATTTCTATGAAAGAACGTAATTAATTTTGAGAAATAGCATTTGGAAGTGCTATAATCCTGCTAAATTAAGAAAGCTCTATTTTCATAGATTTCTCACTACTTCCAGAAGCTATCGGAAGCAGCAAGGAATCTGAATCTAAGATAAAACCCATAATTTAAAACCGCTATCATACAGAATTATAGTATTCACCTTGAAATAGTTAATACTTTAGAATAGATTCCTCACTCCACTGCGTTACGCTCGGAATGACAATTGAGTTCAACCCGAATTAAGCAGTAGCCAAAAGCTAATGCTTAATGACGAAAAAAATCAATTTCATTGATTTTTTTGTCAGGTCAGAAGACTCCTATAGTCGTTTCTGACTCATAGGAGGTTAACCTCGACAAAACAATTCTTTTGGAATTGTTTTCGTCGACCCGAAGGGCAGATTACGCTAATGCGTAATATGGGTTCAACAAAAAAGGGGGTAGCAAATCGATAAAGAAATAAAATGATGAAAGTTCAATTTACAGCCCATCAAGTGCAGGAATAAAAATTTGAAAAAGCTACTGAGTCTATTCCGTAAAGTTATTTTTTTAGAAAATCAGCCTTTGCTCCTCCCGTACAGCTGTCGGGACTATGTGGTGGCTTATTTTCAGCGTTTACCATTTAGGGTAAAAAATTACTTTTGGAACTTTTAGGAGTGGCCTTATTCGTAATTTAGTATTTGAGCTTCACTCGTTAAAACGCGCAAACCATTCATGGCAAGGGCTTTCATCTCGTCTTCACCAGGATAAACAAAGATTCGAGCAATATGTTGAATGCGACGGGTAAGTAAATCAATAAAGGGTTTGCCGTAAGCAATACCTCCAGTGAGAAGTATTGCACTCACATCGCCTTCCAAAACGGCACTCATGGCTCCAATTTCTTTGGCCACTTGATAGGCCATAGCTTCTTGAATGAGAGCGGCTTGTGCATCTCCGGTTTTAGCAGCCATCTCCACTGCATAAGCATCGTTGGTGTTGAGGTAAGCCATATAGCCTCCTTTGCCCACGATCATTTTTTTGATTTCATCTTTTGAATATTGTCCACTGAAACAGGCTTCTACCACCGATCCCATGGGTAAACTGCCCGAACGTTCTGGACTGAACGGACCGTCGCCATCCAAAGCTTGGTTAACGTCAATCACGCGACCTTTTTTATGAGCACCAACACTGATGCCTCCGCCCATGTGCGCAACTATTAAGTTCAAGTCTTCGTATTCTAAATGATGCGATTTGGCATGGTTGCGGGCAATGGCTTTTTGGTTTAAGGCGTGAAATATGGATCGACGAACAAAGGCTGGATGTCCCGATATTCGTGCTATTTCTTCAAATTCGTCCACCACCACAGGATCTACAATATAGGCTTTGGCAGCAGGGAGTTCCTTGCATATTTCAGCAGCAATGAGGCCTCCAAGATTACTGGCATGCTGACCCATGACACCTATTTTCAAGTCGCGAATAAGGGCTTCATTAACCGAGTAAACTCCTGATGGTATGGGTTTTACCAATCCGCCTCTTCCCATTACAATGGTAATGTGATCGGTTTCAATTTGTGCTTGATGAAGCTCATCCATGATGATACGCATTCTAAACTCAAACTGATCGGCAATGGTATTGTATGATTTTAAATCTTCGGCACTGTGGTTTATGGATTTAAGAAAAATCTTATCCGTACTGCGATAAACCGCAATTTTGGTGGAGGTGGAACCAGGATTTATGGCGAGGATTAGCTGAATCACGAGTTTTAATTTTAATGTGGGCAAAAGTAAGATTTAACCTTATGCTATCCATGGGCTCAATGCTAATATTAATCTAAATTTAAATTGATTTTATTCAGGCAACTCCTTTGGTAAACCTAACAATTCTTGGTTGAAAAATAATCTTACCCCGCAATGTTTCAATAGCAGTGAACACTACTTTTGAAGTTATCAAAATTGTGATTTTATTATGTCGAAATACCTTGTTTGGAGTTTGAGAATTATTCGAAATAAGTATTGGGTAACCCTTGCTGTCTTTGTGGTATGGATTGCTTTTTTCGATTCAAACAGTTTTATTAATCAATACAAATTGAGCAGAGCATTGTCGAAATTGAAGGATGAAAAAACATTTTACATCCGCGAAATTGCCAAAGATAAGGCTACTGCGGAAGGTCTTTTATTTAATCTTGATAATTTAGAAAAATTGGCTCGGGAAAAGTATTATATGTCAAGACCCGATGAAGATGTATTTCTTTTGATTGAAGAGAGCGAAGAAGAACACGAAGCACGGATAAAGGTTGCCGATCCTGCGGCAAAAAACTAGTTTCAAAGCACCTCCAGTACGCCCTTGACAAAGTAAATTGCCAATCCAAGACTTACCCCTAATTTCATAATAGTACCCGCTAGAAAGCCGACGAAGGCTCCAAACCCAGCGCGCAATGCTTTTCTGCCTGACATTCCACCGATTAATTCGCCAATTACAGCTCCTGCAAAGGGTCCAAAAATAACGCCTAAAGGCCCTAAAGCCATACCCAATATCAGTCCTACAATGCTGCCATAAGTTCCGTATTTACTACCTCCAAACTTTTGAGTACCCCAGATGGGAACATAATAATCGAGCAGGGTCACCGCTAAAACCACCAAAGCCCAGATGCCCATGAAAAAGGTCGAAAAGGGGGTTGGCTCCGCAAATTGAAGTAAAAATAGACCGCCGTAGGCAAGGGGAGGCCCGGGTAATGCTGGCACCACGCATCCAATGATGCCAATGATAACAAGAATTCCACCAATGATTATTAAAATTGTTTCCATTTGATTTTGGCTTTTGAAGATTTTCAGGGGCTAAATTAGTCGAAATTATGTCTAAGACCTTCTTTAAAGCTATTTTTTTTCTGATTTTTTTTCTGGGAGTACTCTTTTATATTGATCTTATTTTGGTTGGATTTCATTGGTTTATTATTAAAAATTAAGGCACAATCTTAAACCAAATCCTTTGTTAAAGCAAGGTTAAATTATTGTTACCTTCGCCCACTCTTTTGCAACAACTGATGAAAATTGATCTGCTTTTTAAATTTCCTTTTCGTTTCCTTTATCTTGTGATTTGGGGGTATGCTCTGTTTTCGATGGTATTCTATCTCTTTATTCCTTTAGAAGTGCGCCAGTGGAGTTACCTTATATCTATACGTATTGCCGCCTTCATAATTCCTTTTACCGTTGGATATTTGCATCTTAAACAGCTATTTAGCGATAGAAACTACCTCTTGATTATGGGTTTATTCCCTTTTGCCCTTCTCCCTTTCTTGTACACCGAAACCTCTTGGCTCAATCAATGGAATCCTGTTTTTTACGACTCCATGGTGGCGACTTGGGATCAATATCTGTTTGGTTTTCAACCATCTGTTATGTTCAGTGAAGTTTTAAGCCAAGCTTGGTTCAACGAACTGATGTGTTTAAGCTATATTTTTTACTACATTCTTAGCTTTGGATTGCCTGTACTGGCTTGGCGTTTAAAACCTGAATACTTCGCAAAAACCGTTTATTTTCAAATTCTTGGCTTCTTGATTTATTACTTGGTCTTTCTCTTTTTTCCAGTGGCAGGGCCACAATTTTATTTTCCTTATCCAGAAAACACCTTGGCCTCAGCGGGGATTTTCAATGCTGTTTTGCAGGCAATTCATCACTTTGGAGAAGGCCCTACAGGTGCCTTTCCGAGTTCGCATGTGGGCATAGCCTTGGTGAATTTGATGCTTATCTTTCAAATCTCGAAGCGATTTTTTGGATGGATTTTAATTCCCACCTTAATGCTAATGGCTTCAACCGTTTATATCAAGGCACATTATGCCGTGGATGTGGTGGCAGGACTGCTATCTGGGATTCTTATTTATTGGCTTGTTAATCTGTTTATCAAAAATATTATTCAATCTGACCTATGGCTGTTGAAATTAGAGAGGTAACCAAGGGAGCATCCTTAAAATCCTTTATTTATTTGCCCGAGAAAATTCATGCGACTCATCCACAATGGCTGCATCCTTTATATTCTGACGATCATAAGTTTTTTGATGCGTCTAAAAATAGGTTGTTTCGCCATCATGCTGTAAAGCTTTGGATTGCAGTTAAGGATGGTATTGTTGTGGGTCGTATTATGGGAATTATTCCCACCGATTACAATCAAATGAACGGCGAAAACAATGTGCGTTTTAGTTTTATGGAAACCTATGACGATTATGAGGTTTTTGAAGCCTTGTTAAACGCTGTGGTTGCTTGGGGTAAATTGCAAGGATGTACAGGAATGGTTGGTCCTTTGGGCTTCTCAGATAAGGATCCACAGGGCTTCTTGTTGGAGGGTTTCGATCAACCCACGGTGATGGTTACCAATTGTAGCTTTCCGTACATGATTGATTTGAGCCTAAAATTTGGACTTAAAACCAAGCTCGATTTGTTTGAATATCGTTTTCCGGTGACAAACGAATTGTTGCAACGCATGGAGCCTTTTGCCCAAAGGGCTTTGCAGTATCAAGACTTGGTGATGAAAGAATTTACAAACACCTGGCAAATTAGACCGTACATCGTTCCAGTGTTTGAATTGATGAATCAAACCTATCAAAATATTTATGGCTTTGCTCCTTATGAGGAGCAGGAGATGAAAGAATTTGCCAACCGGTATTTGCCTTTACTCGATCCAAAATTGATAAAAATAATCCTAAATTCTAAGGGTCAGCTATTGGCTTTTGTGATTGCAATGGCCGATTTGAGCCAAGGAATCAGGGCTGCAAGGGGGCGGTTGTTTCCTTTGGGTTGGTGGAAAATTCTTAAGTCGGGCAGGCAAACTAATACCATGATGCTGATGCTGGGCGCCGTGCACGAAAACTATAGAAGTCGTGGGTTAGACTCGGTGATGGGAATTCAATTGCTCAAGTCAGCTTTACAAAAAGGATATGTAGAATCGGATTCTCACCTCATTATGGAGACCAACCTTCGAATGCTGGCTGAAATTGAACGAATTGAGGGTCATCGATTAATTAAGAAATACCGCATTTTTGAAATGCCAATATGAAACCGTTGCAAAATTACTTAGTACATGACAAAAAGTTACAATAGATTTAAGATTC
>DZDC01000276.1 GCA_022736595.1 Draconibacterium orientale
AATTTGCCTTTTGGGGTCGAAGGAGATAATTCTGAGACTGTTGCAAGACTTTATTCAAAAACGACAAAGCTTGAAGTCAAAAAAGTTAAAATCTTATATTTTAGATAATTTTGCAACGGTCTCATAATTGATATAATCGTTACGATCAATAGCTTTAAAAAAGAAAGGAGGCTAAAACCTCCTTTCCTTATATGCCTTAATCTTTTACACATCTAACGCTGGCACCGAAATTCATAGACTCTCCTTGGATATGCCAATCTTGAGCCCCTTGCCTCAAATTAAACCGATACCCATCCACAACCCCACTAATGGGAGTACTAGTAATAAAACCTGCAACCGTCATAATCCCGTAATAGGTGCCATTATTACTTCTAAGTCCAGCGGCTCGCCCTGTAAAACCAGTGGAATTGTTAGGAGGACTTTGGGGATTTAATCCCCAGAATAGGGGATCAGTATCTTTTAGCTTTGACCCGATTTGTAGTAAAGGACTATTCCAACTGCCGCTATCAGCTCCAAGAGTTTGCATCAATTGTTGATATTCAGCCACTGAAGGAATATGCCAGCCTTCGGGAGCCAACCCTCTAGGGTCAATGGCTGCGCCAAAAGTATATACCCTACCCCAGTCTTTAAGGTAGTTGGGATCATGATTTACAATCCATTGGTAGGCCAATATTCCTCCAGTTCCTATGTTTTTATTGGATGGATAGGTGGTGGGAATGCTATCTCCATTCCGGTAATGGGTAACCTTTAGATTTTCGGCCATCCAGTATTGGTTACCAATTTTTACTACTTTATAGGTATTGCCATCAATATCGGTGACAGAAGTAATGGGAGTAGGAACAATATCCTCCGTTTTCTTTTTACAAGCAAATGACCCAAACAAAAGGCCCATAATAATTAAATAAAAGCTTAGTTTTTTCATATTATTGTTGTTTATTATTGGTTAAAATAACATCGGGATCAGTAATTTTATTGTCAGAAAATGGATAAATACCTGTAGCTGCATTTTTATCCCAAGCAAAACTTGGCATTTCACCATCATATACCATTACTTTAGAATAATCACTCATAGTGTTAACAAAATCGACACCTGTGTTTTCAACATCATTAATAGTGGAGGCATTTGCATTGAAATCGTTTGTTGATGGAATCTCAAGAGCTTGCCCCCTTACTTGCATAAAAGTCATGATCAAAATCAAAACGAGAAAATGAATTAGATAAGAAATTTTTAGAAATTTCCAATTCTGATTGCTTGGAAAGGAGAATGAATCATAATTAATAATTCTGGTGAGCTGGTGAGCTGGTGAGCTGGT
>DZDC01000277.1 GCA_022736595.1 Draconibacterium orientale
ATGGGTAATGCCGGGTGATGCCAATCCGGTTACTGCGACGAACCAAACATTTGCCATCTTTTCGTAGCCACAATCATTTGGATGCACCAGATCGATAAAATCCCTATTATAGTTAAACCCGGCGCCATTCTCCATATCAACTACCAAAATGTCATCCCCATTTCCGATACGGCTTTGCGCCACTTCGTTCAGTTTTGCGTTAAAGAGTGATACGCGCTGCGGATCTTCGCCATTGGATGGAATAAGGGCCAATATGACCTGTATATGTGTTTTACTGTCTGCCTCAAAACGATTGATCTCATCAAGTATTTTTTCTACGCCCGCGGTCGAAATACTGGTATCATTCGTTCCAATCTGCAACAAGACAATATCGGCCGGCTTTGCATTCAAGTAGCCATACACATTATCTGCGATTTCAAAGCTTGTGTATCCTATATGCCCTTCATTGTCCCCATCAAAAGAGGGCACGATCGCTCCACCGGTTGTTCTTGAGCCCACAAAGTCTATATTTACGCCTGCCGTTTTCAGCTTATACCAGAGATAATTCCGATAACCGCTTCTTTCGGCATCAGTTCTCGAATCATAAAAATACCAATCCCAGGTAATAGAGTCGCCAAGCGGCATAATCTTGATTGTCTTAGGCGCAACTGGCTCAGATGGTGCGGATTGGCTACTTGATCCCCCTCCGCAACCTGTAAATAGTATGATAAATATTGCCAAATAAAACTTTTTCATTGAGATGTACCTTTTTATTGATTAAAAGGTGAAAATTTAAGCAAATTACAACCGGTCACATCGCCGCCATCACACCCTTGTTGGAAATAATATCCTGCACTCTCTTGGGGATCTTTATTTTTATCAGCGGCATAGCTCATCCCATAAGCAGTACACCCCTCTGCGTATCCCAAATTGCATGATTTTTTATAAAAAGATGCTACTTTTGAAGCAGCAACAGCACTTTGATAATCTTTCTCCTTGTATGCCTCTGCCGAATAGGTATTGCCAGCATCATAACATGCTTTGGCATTGCCATCATCGCAACCTCTTACATTCTCCTCAAATGTTTCAGCATATAAAGCAGAAACAATACCCATTAATATACCAACAGCAACTACTCTTTTCAATAAAATTCCCTTTTCACATCTAATATTTGGATCTTCATAGATCGCCGGATTTTTAAAAACCCGCTACATTCTGCTTATTACTTAAATCTGCCAATTGTATCTATTTTATTATGGAAATTATACCTTTAATTTTCTTTTAAAAACATGACCCAAGCCAGTAAAATGTCAAACAAGATTGAGGCTTCTA
>DZDC01000023.1 GCA_022736595.1 Draconibacterium orientale
GGAATGGATTCCAGTGCCGTAGCCACTGCCAATTATAGTTTTAAGGTTGACACAGCCAAGGCTTCTGTGGCCTCAGGTAATTATAGCAGTCCTCAAACCGTAAGTTTGAGTAGCTCAACCATGAGCGCAATTATTTATTATACCTTAAATGGAAATACACCCACCCAAAACGATTTGCTTTATTCTAATTCCATAGTTATTAATAGTAATATAACTTTAAAAACCAGAGGATATAAAACAGGGTATGATTCAAGCGTTGTAAGTACTTACAATTACAATTTTGTTAATCCCTCGGCAGCATTACCTACATTTAGTCCATTGGCAGGATCATTTTCATCAGCTCAAACGGTAAGCATAAGTTCTACAACTTCTAGCAGTACTATATATTATACTTTAGATGGAAGCATACCAACAAGTGCTTCAACTTTATATGCAACACCCCTTTCTGTAAATACTACCACAACTATAAAAGCAAGGGCTTACGCTGCGGGTATGGACTCCAGTGCAGTTGCTATTGGTGCTTTCATTATAAGAGTTGATACCATACATGCCTCAGTTCCTAGCGGTACTTACACAACACCCCAAACTATAAGTTTAAATACAAGTACTTCAGGGGCAAGTATATATTACACTCTCAATGGAAATACTCCAACCCAATCAGATTCATTATACACAGTTCCTTTTACAATAAGTACAAATAAAACCTTAAAAACTATTGGATTTAAAGCAGGTATAGATTCAAGTGTTATTAGTACCTACAATTACATTTTTACCGCTCCCATAGTTACTTTACCTTTGGTGGATACCTTTGCTTATGGAATGAATAGTTTGCTTACCGATCATGGTTATGTAGCTGCTGCCAATGCAGGTATTAACCCAATAAAAGTTGCAAATTCTCCATTGGTTTATGCCACTTATCCTCAATCAAATAAAGGAAGTTCAATTTTGATAGATACTACAGGCGAAGATGTGAAAAAGAATTTTTACCGGATTAATGGGGGAGAGGTATATGCGTCATTTCTTGTGAATGTTACCAAAGCTACCACTTCAGGCGATTACTTCTTTCATTTTGGTGATACTACTGGAAGTAGCAATTTTACTCGAGTATTTATCAAAAGGAATTCCTCTGGTGCCTTAGCTTTTGGAATTTCTAAGACAGGTTCTAGTACCACTTATACCAGTTATAATTATGCATTAAACAATACCTATCATTTGGTGATAAACTATAAAATGATTGCAGGAAGTAGTAACGACAGTGTAAAATTATGGGTTAATCCAATTATGTATTCTAAACCTGCTGCTACCGTGGTCGGAAATACAAATTACTCCGATTTATTGAATGTAAGTAGCTATGCGTTCCGACAAGGTTCTAGCTCCAATGCTCCACGGCTTCAATTGAGTGGATTAATGGTTGACACCAGTTGGGATAGTTTGTTTAGCTCAGTCATGGCACCTGTTGCAACTCCAACCTTTAATCCAGCAGGTGGTAATTTTGACCACGACACATTGGTTGCAATAAGCTGCGCCACTTCTGGAGCCAGTATCTATTACACCACTGATGGAACAAACCCCAGTTTGGCAAGTACCTTATACAGTGCGCCCATTAATGTGACTGGAACTACTATAATCAAAGCAATTGGATATAAAACTGGTTATGATTCGAGTGCTGTGGCTTCGGCAGCATATATTTTTGTGGTTGATTCAATCATTGCTAGTATGCCAACGGGTTATTATCAAAATCCTATTTCAGTAAATTTAAGTACCTCAACTACCGGTGCTACCATTTATTACACCATTGATGGCAGTACTCCAACTCAATCTTCACCTGTATATTCATCTGCGATTAATATCAGTAGCACTATCATATTAAAGGCTCGTGGTTATAAATTGGGTTACGGATCAAGTCCAGTATTTTCGTGGGCTTATAGCTTTGGAGCTATGCCAGGCTCTTTACCATTTATTGATACATTTAATATTGCCATCAATTCTACATTGGTTTCCTATGGTTATACCGCGCATAGTGCTTCAGGCAGCAACAGTATTGAAGTTACTGGCCCAGCCCTTACCTATACCAATTACCCACTTTCTGGCAGTGGAAATTCCATAACTGTGGATACTACTGGTGAGGATGTAAATAAATCATTCTCAAGCCTCAATTCAGGGACAGTGTATTCGTCTTTTCTTTTGAAGGTGAAAAAAGCAACCACCACAGGCGATTATTTTTTCCACATGGGAGCTGATACCTTGGCATCCACTTATAAAGGAAGGTTGTTTATCAAGCGAAATGCTTCAAACCAAGTGGCATTTGGAATTTCTAAATCTTCCACTACTGCTTCGGGAATCACCTATACAGGGTTTGACTATGCTTTAAATACAACCTATCATGTGATCATGGCTTATGATATCAATTCTGGAACCAATGACGATTCTATTCTCTTATGGATTGACCCGGTGATGGCAATTCAACCACCAGCATTGATTTCATGCCCAGATGTTACATCAAGTGATTTGGCTAATGTTGGTAGTTTTGCCTTTCGCCAAGGCAGTGGTAGTAATGCTCCTCGAGTTGAATTAAGTGGATTAATGATTGATACCTCATGGACCAATATGTTTGCAGGCGTTCCTTTACAGGTAAATACACCCTCATTCAATCCTCCAGCAGGTACTTATTCCACTGCTCAAAATGTAAGCATGCAAACTACCACACCAGGTTCAACCATCTATTATACACTCGATGGCACTACACCAAATCAAAGCTCTACCTTATATACTGGTTCGGTTTTAATTAGTTCTACCACTACCATTAAAGCGATTGCCTATAAAACAGGTTATCAAAACAGTAGCATTGGCATAGCAAATTATTCCATTAGTGCAGGATCAACACCCACCGTCAACACCCAATCGGCCTCATTAATTGGCCCAGATTCAGCAGTATTGGTGGGAAGCGTTGTTTCAGATGGCGGAAGCGTCTTGACCGATAGAGGATTTTGCTATGCAACTCATTCAAATCCAACCATAAGCGATTTTGTGTCACATGTTAATGGAGGAGTTGGAGCCTACAATACCACCATCAAAAATTTGACCCCTAATACCACTTATTTCTTTAGAGCTTTTGCAACCAATAGTGCTGGAACATCCTATGGCCTCATTCTAAGTTTCAATACATTAAATATTTCCATAGAACCTTCTATTTCTAACCCTATAGTTGCTTATCCAAATCCTACAACTGAGCAAGTTGTTATTGAAAATGCCGAAGGCTTCCAATTGAATGTATTAAATGCTAATGGAGCTTTAGTACGCTCTATTCAACTGAATTCAATTCGCTATACTTTAAATGTTAGTGATTTAATTGGAGGTGTATATATTTTACAGATGAAAAAAGGGAATCAACTTATAACCTTGAAATTGGTTGTTGAATAAAATCAATTTATCGATAAACATCGAAGCGCAGCGTATTAATGCTGCGCTTTTTTTTTTGAGAACGCTAAAAAACATCATTTTAAAGACATTAGGGATTTATATCATTGGGCAAATACTTATCATAAATATGCGACTGTGAAGACCTTTGTTCGGAAAATATTTTGATTGTATTAATAAAAATATAGGGCAATTGTCATAAAATATAGTGTCTGAAAATATGTTTTTAGATATTTAAGCGAGAAAATGGCTCAAAGAAGGTATAAAAGTATTATTTAGCATAAAATAATTAACAGTCCAAGTTACTGATTATAAAAAATATAAAGACCATTATGTGTAAAAGTCAATTCATGACTTAGTATTAATCGTAGTCGTTTTTGGCAATGGTTTTGGTTTAATAAATACATTTGCGCCTGTTATTTAACAAAAATTAAGTTATGGGAATAGAAGCATTACTTGTTTTTCCGCTTTCAGGAATATTCTTGATATTATTTGCCAATTTTTTGGCTAATTTAATTTCGTATAAGTCTGATAATGAACGTAAGCGAGAACCTTATGAGAGTGGAATACCAACCATTGGTAGCACTTGGATTCAGTTTAAAGTAGGTTATTATTTATTTGCAATCATCTTCTTGATCTTTGACGTCGAAGTTATCTTTTTGATGCCTTGGGCAGTAGTGTTTAAGCAAATAGGATTGGTAGCTTTTATAGAAATACTAATATTCTTAGTGATTTTAGGTATTGGATTACTTTACGCATGGAAAAAACGCGCATTAAGATGGGAATAGAACATAAACACGAAAACACAGAACTTGGGAAAGATTTTCCAGGTCAATTAATTCCTGCCGGCAATGGCGGAAACATAGTGGTTACCTCTTTGGATAGCCTTATCAATTGGGGTCGTAAAAACTCATTATGGCCACTGTATTTTGGTACCAGTTGTTGTGCCATAGAGATGATGCAAACTGGAGCAGCTCGCCACGATTGGTCGCGATTTGGCTTTGAAGTGGCACGTCCGACTCCTCGTCAGGCCGATTTGATTATCATCGCTGGGACCATTACTGTTAAAATGGCTCCCGTACTTCGTCGCCTTTACGATCAGATGGCTGAACCTAAATATGTAATTGCCATGGGAGCCTGTGCTGTTTCAGGTGGACCTTTTTATTACAACAGTTACAGCGTGGTGCGTGGTGCCGATCACGTGATCCCTGTGGATGTGTATGTGCCCGGTTGCCCACCTCGCCCAGAAGCACTTATGGATGCAATGTTCGAGTTGCAGAATAAAATCGAAAATGAAAGTATGAAATACCGTACCGTTAATAATCCTATTGATGGTTTCGATGAAGGATTTAAAAAATAGTGAAGATGACCAAGTCTGAATTAAAAGAATTAATTGCACCACTGAGTCCAAATTTGAATTTGGTGGAAGAGGGTTCTGAATTCCTTATTGTGGAAGTTCAACCCAGCGAATTGCATCAAGTAGCTAAACAACTTAGAGATCATAGCAAATTAGCCTTTGACTATTTATTTAGTCTTACAGGAGTTGATTATGGGACAGAACTTGGGGTGGTTTACCATCTCGAATCCACCAAAACAGGAGCTATGATCAGCCTAAAAGTAAAAACTGCTGATCGCGAAAATCCTAATTTCGATAGCGTTTTTGACCTGTGGCCAGCTGCAGAATACAACGAATCAGAAGCCTACGACTTCTATGGTATTCGTTTCAATAACCATCCCAATCTTCGCCGTCTCTTTATGGATGAAGATTGGAAAGGATGGCCAATGCGTAAAGATTATTCCGATGATTTTAATATGCTCGTAAGATAATAAGCATGGAACAACAAACTTTTCTAGCCGACAAAATCCGTACGCAGGAGTACTTCCTTAACATGGGACCTCAGCACCCTGCTACCCATGGTGTTATGCGTATGGTGCTTAAACTTGATGGTGAAATTATTAGAAATATTGACCCCGTATTGGGTTATATCCATCGCTCCATCGAAAAGATGTGTGAGCACGACAATTACAAACAAATCATTCACCTTACCGATCGTCTCGACTACCTTTCAGCTCACATGAACAATGAAGCGGTGGCGCTTTTGGTAGAAAAAGCCAGTGGTATCGAAGTAAGCGACCGCATTAAGGTAATTCGTACCATGATGTCAGAGCTTACCCGTATCGCCAGCCACACTTTATGGTGGGGTGTGATGGGAATGGATACCGGAGCCCTTACCACTTTTATGTATGCCTTCCGCGATCGCGAATTGATCAACGATATCATGGAAGAAACCTGTGGTGCTCGCCTTACAATGAATTACAGTGTAATTGGTGGTGTGCGTTACGATTTGCACGAAAATTTCGTTAAACGTGTTAAAGATTTTATTGTTCATTTCAAGAAGAAACTTCCTGAATATGATCGATTACTTTCAGATAATGTGATCTTTAGAAAACGTACTGAAGGGATTGGTTACATCACTAAAGAAGAGGCTATCGCTTTTGGATTGAATGGTCCTACCGGACGAGCCTCAGGTTTTGCTTGCGATATTCGCAAACTTAAGCCTTATAGTGCTTACGATAGAGTAGAATTCCAAGAAGTTATGGCTACCGAAGGCGATGCATTTGCCCGATACAAAGTGAGAATCTTAGAAATGTGGGAATCGCTTCGAATTTTAGAACAATTGGTAGATCAAATTCCAGAAGGAGAACATCGAGTGAAAACCAAAGCCGTAATTAAATTGCCTGTTGGCGAATATTTGCAGCGCGTTGAAACAGCTCGTGGCGATTTTGGAGTTTATGTGATTAGCGATGGAGGTTCAAGTCCATATCGACTCAAATTCCGCTCTCCCGGTTTTGCCAATTTACATGGTTTAAACAAAATGAGCATCGGATATAAGATTGCCGACCTTATTGTGAACTTTTCAACCATCGACGTGGTGGTACCTGATATGGACCGTTAAATGATTTAAATATGATGAATCTTACAATAATTTCTGAATGGCTTAGTCATTATATTGCTGCAGAGGTGGCATTTTACGCTGAGCTCATAGTGATAGCCGTAATTTATCTTTCTGTTTTTGCCCTTCTAGGTCTTTTCTTAGTATGGCTTGAACGTAGAGTTGCCGGTTTCTTTCAATTGCGTTTAGGTCCCAATAGAGTAGGGCCCATGGGGCTTTTCCAAACCTTAGCCGACGCACTTAAATTGGTTTCCAAAGAGCTTACAGGCACCTCTAAAGCTGATAAATTTTTATACAAATTGGCTCCTTATTTTGTAATTATCACTGCGCTAATGGCCATTGCAGTTCTCCCTTTTTCTGGTGAATTGCAGGCATTTGATGTTAATATTGGTTTGTTCTTTATTAGCTCAGTTTCTTCAATTAGCGTAATTGGTATTTTCTTGGCTGGTTGGGCAAGTAACAATAAGTATTCGCTAATTGGCGGTATGCGTACCGGTATTCAAATGATTAGTTATGAATTATCTGTTGGAATGGTGGTGGTAACCATGGCTACGTTGGCTGGCACACTCCAGTTATCAGAATTGGTGGCACTTCAGAAAGATGGATGGTTTATTTTTACGGGACATGTTCCTGCTTTCATCGCTTTTGCCATATTCATTATTGCGGGAACTGCTGAATCGAATCGTACTCCTTTTGACTTGGTGGAAGCTGAATCAGAACTTGGAGCAGGATATCATACCGAATACTCTGGTATGAACTTCGCCTATTATTTCTTAGCAGAATTTGTGAATATGTTTATTATCTCAGCTGTTGCTGTGGTGATATTTTTTGGAGGCTGGTTATCGCCATTTGGAATAACTGATAATATTCCATACGTGGGTGTATTCTGGTTTTTATTTAAAACCATGGCAGTAGTATTCTTGATGATGTGGTTTAGATGGACTTTTCCTCGTTTGAGAATTGACCAACTACTCACCTTGGAATGGAAATATTTAATACCAATCAATATGGTAAACATCGTTTTGATGGCGCTTTTGGTTTGGTTAGGTTTAACTTTTTAAGAAAATTATATGAGCTATATAGGTGATATAATCAATGGTAGCAAGACCTTACTCACAGGGATGAGTATAACAGGTAATTATTTCTTCAAGAATTTGTTTACTCGAAAAGACGTAATTACCCAGCTCTATCCTGATAACATGAATGAATTGAAGATGTTTGATCGATTCAAGGGTGAGGTGATTATGTTTCATGATGAAAATAATCAACATAAATGTGATGCTTGTACCAATTGCGAAATAATCTGCCCCAATGGCAGTATCGAAATAGTTTGGGAACGCGTGGCAGATCCTGAAACGGGAAAAAATAAAAAGGTGCTTCTCAATCACATTTACCATTTAGAAATGTGTACCATGTGTGGATTGTGCATCGAAGTATGCCCTGCTGATGCGATAGGCTGGGGACAAGATTTTCATCATGTTACACGTGATAGAGCCGATTTAACCAAAGTGCTTAATAAACCTGGATCGAGTATAATGCCAGGAGTAAAGGAGAAGAAATAATGGAGAAATTTATTTTTTATTTTATTGCAATGGTAATGGTAGTGTTTTCTATCATGGCCGTAAGTAGTCGCAATATTATGCGTTCTATTATCTACTTATTGTTTGTGCTCTTGGGCATTGCAGGTATTTACTTTATGCTTAATTTTTACTTTCTTGGAGCAGTTCAAATGACGGTGTATGCAGGGGGTGTGATTATCCTCTACATCAACTCCATTATGTTGGTAGAAAAAATTGGAGAACCGATGGATGCGCCAAAACTACTTCATCAGCTTATAGCAGGAGGAATAAGTGCATTAGGAATAGGAGCTGGCGTTTTTGCTTTTAGCAATTACTCCTTTACTATAGCCGCCGAAGAATCCACTACCACCATTAATGATGTGGGAACGGCCATGCTTAGCTATGGAGAAAATGGCTTTATACTTCCATTCGAAGTAGTAAGTATGTTGCTTTTGGCAGTAATGGTTGGAGCTATAGTTATAGCAAAGAGTTATCATCAAAAAGAAAACACTAAATAATCAAATATGATATCTGGAGTTAGCATTTACGAGATATTGATTTTAAGTACCATCATTTTCTTCATTGGCGTTTATGGTTTTTTCACTCGGAAAAACTTAATTGCCATGTTGATGTCGATTGAACTTATTCTCAATTCTGCCGCACTTAATTTTGTTGTGGCAAATAAATACCTTTTCCCTGGTAATATAGAAGGGAACATCTTCTCGCTGTTTATTATTGCAATTGCTGCTGCTGAGACCGCTCTGGCATTGGCTATCGTAATCAATTTATACCGCTTGATTATGTCACTTAAGACAAAAGATTTAGAAACCATGAAATACTAAGATGATGGATTTAAGTTTTACAGCACTCATTTTAATCATTCCCATTCTTACCTTTTTGGTATTGGGTTTAAACTATAGCCGCATCAAAGAACCATGGAGTGGAATCATTGGCTCTGTTGCGATAGGGATCACAGCGCTGATCTCATATTATACAGCTTACCTCTATTTCTTTGAGATAGGGAAAGATGCTGATGGCGTTTATCAAAAAATATACGCCATGAATATGGTCTGGGTATATTTTACTGATACACTGCATATTGACATGGGAATTCTTTTGGATCCAATTTCAGCAATGATGTTGGTGGTAGTTCCCACAATTTCGTGGATGGTAAACATCTATAGCATAGGTTATATGCACAAAGAAGGAGGTTTCACCCGTTTCTTTGCTTATTTATCTTTGTTCACTTTCTCCATGTTAGGATTGGTGCTTGCTACCAACTTATTCATGATATACATTTTCTGGGAAATGGTAGGGGTGTCGTCTTATCTATTAATTGGATATTATTACAACAAACCCTCCGCTGTATTAGCCTCAAAGAAAGCTTTTATCGTGACCCGTTTTGCCGATTTTGGATTTCTATTAGGTATTCTTTTTGTTTCTTATTACGGCAAAACCTTTGATTTTGGAGTATTGTCAAGCCAAGCTTTCATAAGTGAAATGCAGATGCAAGGCACAGCCTTTATGGGCTTGTCGGTCATCACTTGGGCTTTGATATTGATATTTATTGGAGGTGCAGGTAAATCAGCCATGTTCCCCTTGCATATTTGGTTGCCCGACGCAATGGAAGGCCCAACGCCAGTTTCTGCGTTAATTCATGCTGCTACCATGGTAGTTGCCGGTGTATTTCTAGTAGCGCGTTTGTTCCCGTTATATTTCTTTATGGACGGTGGTGTAGCACTCGATGTGGTGGCATGGGTCGGAGCATTTAGTACGCTCTTTGCAGCTATAATTGCTTTCTCGCAATACGATATTAAACGAGTTCTTGCCTTCTCTACCATGTCGCAAATTGGTTATATGATGTTGGCTCTTGGAGTTTCAGGTTATGATGGCCATGAAGGACTTGGATTTATGGCTTCAATGTTTCACCTATTTACTCACGCCATGTTTAAGGCATTGCTTTTCTTGGGTGCAGGAAGCATTATCCACGCTGTTCACAGCAATTATATGCAAGATATGGGTGGCTTACGCAAATACATGCCCATTACCCATATTACATTCCTTATCGCAGCCTTAGCTATTTCAGGTATTCCTCCTTTGGCGGGTTTCTTTAGCAAAGACGAAATTTTGGTAGCTTCACTCATTCACCAAAAGTATTTGATCTTTGGTGTAACTTACGCAGTAGCTGGAATGACTGCATTTTATATGTTTAGACTTTATTATCGAATCTTTTGGTGGAATGAACCTCATTACCATCATACACCCCATGAAGCACCCAAAACCATCACCATCCCTCTTTTGGTATTGGCTACCATGACTTTAATCTCTGGATTTATTCCATTCCATAGTTTGGTCACTGCCGATGGAAAAGCATTTCACACCCATCTTCATTGGGATGTAATCATTGCCTCAGTGGGAATAGCTTCTTTAGGAATTGGATTTGCCACCATCATGTATAAAAAACAAAACATGCTCTCAACTCGATTCAGAGCAGCATTTGGATTGTTTTATAAGTGGTCATTCAATAAGTTTTATATGGATGAAGTGTATATGTTTGTTACCAAGAAAATCATATTTAATGGAGTTTCACGGCCCTTTGCATGGTTTGACCGTCATGTGGTTGATGGAGCCATGAATGGAGTGGGTAACGGTACCATGTGGATTTCTGACAAAGTAAAAGGACTCCAGTCTGGAAAGGTGCAAGATTATGCTATGTACTTTGTTTCGGGAGTAGTATTTATCGCCATGTTGTTTTGGTATTTGTTAAACTAAAAAACTACTAAGAAATGGATATATTAACCCTATTTGTTGTTGTTCCCGTACTTACGGTTTTGGGATTGATGTTTGCCAAAGGTAAATCTCAATTTCGAATCATAGCTGTGGTGGGAAGTGCCATTCAAAGTGCAATGGCTTTTAACTTGATGTACCAGTTTTTCAAACTGCGTGATGCTGGCGATAGTGCAGTGATGCTATTCAAACGCGATTTGATGTGGTTTGAACCTCTAAATATTCACTATTCTATTGGTGTTGACAGTATTTCAATTTTAATGATTATGTTAACCTCAATAATAGTGCTTACTGGAGTATTTATTAGCTGGGAAGTGAGCGATTTGCCAAAGGAATTCTTTATTTCACTTATTATTCTCGCAACAGGAGTTTACGGATTCTTTATCTCTTTGGATTTGTTTACGATGTTTGTTTTCTATGAAATTGCGGTAATTCCTATGTATTTGCTTATTGGTATCTGGGGAAGTGGACCTCGAGAGTATTCGGCCATGAAGCTTACCCTGATGTTGATGGGAGCTTCAGCTTTACTTTTAGTGGCTATCTTTGGATTGTACTTCAATAGCAACGCCGATGGAGGCCCACTTACTTTTAATTTATTTGAGATTGCCCAAGCCAACATTCCAGTGTCAACTCAAATTATATTCTTCCCACTGGCATTTATTGGTTTTGCAGTAATTGGAGCTTTATTCCCATTCCATACTTGGTCTCCTGACGGTCATGCCTCTGCACCCACTGCAGTGTCCATGTTACATGCTGGCGTTTTGATGAAGTTGGGTGGTTATGGTGTTTTCAGAGTGGCCATGTACACTATGCCTGCTGGCGCTCATTATTGGAGCGATTTCTTTATGGTGTTGGCAGTAATTGGGGTTACTTATGGCGCTCTAGCAGCCGTCCGCCAAACTGACTTGAAATACATTAATGCATACAGTTCTGTGAGCCACCTTGGATTGGTTTTGTTAGCATTACTCACCATGAACGAAATAGGATGGAGGGGAGCTATAATGCAATCCCTTTCTCACGGCTTCATCACAGCTCTTTTCTTTGCCTTAATTGGTATGCTTTACGGTCGTACTCATACTCGTATTGTAAGTAAAATGAGTGGTTTGATGTCCTATTTGCCAATTATTGGTGCGCTATATGTAATTGCAGGTATGGCTAATTTAGGTTTGCCTGGATTTAGCGGATTTGTTGCCGAAATGAACATTTTTGTTGGAGCCTTCCAAAACGCTGATCTCTTTCACCGTGTGATAACCATTATTGCAGTTTCATCCATTGTAGTAACTGCGGTTTACATACTTCGATTGGTTGGTAAAATGCTGATGGGGCCTGTTATGCCTGAATATGAAAACCTTAAAGACATCACTTGGTACGAGAAAACTGGAGCTTATATTCTAGTACTTTTCATTACCCTTATTGGGGTGCTTCCTTTCTGGTGGGGCGACATCATTCAGGAAGGCGTTAAACCCTTTATCGAACCATTATTGTAATATTCAAAATTATACGAAATGAATTGGAATACCTTTTTTCTCATGCGACATGAGATTGTTTTAACACTCATCATTCTCTTACTTTTGTTGATTGATGTGTTTGTCGACGATAAAAAGAAACTCAATCCTATTGCTATTATAGCATTTGCAGTGTACACTCTTTTAGGTTTCTTACCTTTGGAAAGTGGTTCTCTTTTTGGCGGAATGTTTGTGAATTCTCCATTAATCAACGTTTTGAAAAATGCGATGAACATTGGGGTTTTAATGATAACACTTTCTGCTGTTTCCTGGGTTAATGCTAAAATGCTCCCCTTAAAGAAAGTGGGTGAGTTTTATATTTTGCTTTTTTCATCCTATTTGGGAATGCTATTTTTAGTAAGCTCAGGTCATTTTTTGATGCTTTATTTAGGAATGGAATTAGCCACTTTACCTGTGGCTGCTTTGGCAGCTTACGATATCTTCAGTCGTAAATCATCTGAGGCTGGTATCAAGCTTATTTTGAATGCGGCCTTATCTTCAGGAATTCTCCTTTTTGGAGCCTCCATTATCTATATGACTACGGGTAGCCTATACTTTAGTAGTATTGCTAACAACGTGTCAAATAGCTATTTGATGATTCTTGGCTTAATTATGTTATTCGCTGGTTTTGGTTTCAAAATTTCTTTGGTTCCTTTCCACTTTTGGACGGCAGACGTTTACGAAGGAGCGCCAACACCCGTATCCAATTACTTAAGTGTAATTTCAAAGGGTGGTGCAATTTTTATTCTGATGATATTGGCCTTTGTGGTTTTTAATCAGTTGAATTACCTGTGGTTACCCTTGTTTTATGGTATCTCAATTGTCACCATGTTTTTGGGTAATTTCTTTGCATTACGTCAGAAAAACCTTCAACGTTTTATGGCTTTTTCTTCAGTTGCTCAAGCTGGTTTTATCTTGATGGGTATGCTTTCGTTTGATCAAATGGCAGTGACATCAGTGGTTTATTTTATTGCAATTTATATTGTTAGTAATATTGGTGCATTCGGTGTAATTCAAGCTGTGGGTATAGCCTCCGGAAAATGGGAAATGGATGATTATAATGGTTTTTATCGCACCAATCCTAAAATGGCTTTAGTGCTGATGTTGGCCTTGTTTAGTTTAGCTGGTATTCCTCCTTTGGCAGGTTTCTTTGGTAAGTTTTTCCTTTACACCTCCGCCGCTTCACAAGGTTACTATTGGATTGTTTTCCTCGGAATTCTCAATGCTACCATTGCTCTTTATTACTATTTATTGGTTATCAGATCTGCATTTTTACGCACCAGTGAAAACCCAATTCCTTATTTCAAAAGCGATTGGTATATGCGTATTAGCATGATATTAGTAGCTATTGCATTGATAATGTTAGGATTGTATAGTCCTTTCTACAGTTATATTAATTCTTTAAGTATTCTTTAATCAAAACCCATTGACTTATGGCCTTATCATTTAAACATACTTTTGGACAAATCGATGGAACTCGGGTGAGTTTTGTTGAAAGTAATCTTACACAAAAGCGCATGGAGTTTTTAAAGTCGCTTTTAGAACTTAATGGTTTTACGGTATTGGTTCAAACCGATGCAGCCAAGGACGAAAGTGCTCAAGTTTCTTTTACACTTGGGGTAACCGATTTGCTTTTCAATGCTGTCATTTGGATTTACGACCGTCGTTTGAAAACTCTTGATGGACGCATTCTTACTCATGAATATTGGGAACAAGCGACAGATTCGTCAAAACCTCAATATTGGGAACAAAATCTTAAGTCATAAGAGTTCTTCATAAAAAAATGAATTTAATCCCATTTCAAGATTTTTGAGATGGGATTTTTTTGTGTGCTTAAAAAAAAAAGCTCAAGTGGTTTGCTTGAGCTTTTAATTTATGTAGCTATTATAGAACTCCTGTTAAGCTTTCTTAGTTGCTTTTCGGATGCTAATTTTAATCTTAGTAAGCTTGCTATCAAAGTCAATTTTGATGGTATCGCCTTGGTGAATTTTTGCAGAAATGATTTCTTCAGCCAATTCGTCCTCAATATACTTTTGGATGGCACGCTTCAATGGTCGAGCCCCAAATTGAGGATCCCAGCCTTTTTCCGCAATGAAATCCTTAGCTTCAGCAGTGACATTAAGCTTATAGCCCATGCTTTCAATTCGCTTCAATAGGCTACTCAATTCAATATCAATAATGCGATGAATATCTGCTCTTTCAAGATGTTCAAACATTACCACATCATCTATTCTATTCAAAAACTCGGGTGCAAATGCCTTTTTTAAAGCACTTTCAATGATACGCTGCGAATCATCATTCTTGCTCTGAAGTTTGGCGGTGGTGTTAAAACCTACACCTGTTCCAAAATCTTTTAGTTGCCTTGAACCAATGTTAGAGGTCATGATGATGATGGTGTTTTTAAAGTCCACCTTACGACCATAACTATCGGTTAGCAATCCATCATCAAGCACTTGAAGTAAAAGATGAAATACGTCTGGATGTGCTTTTTCGATTTCATCGAGCAAAATCACTGAATAAGGTTTGCGGCGAACTTTCTCGGTTAATTGTCCCCCTTCTTCATATCCCACATATCCGGGAGGCGCTCCCACCAATCGACTGATGGCAAATTTTTCCATGTATTCGCTCATATCAATGCGAATGATGGCATCGTCAGAGTCAAAAAGATATTTTGATAATACTTTGGCTAAATGAGTTTTACCAACTCCAGTTGGGCCAAGAAAGATAAAGGTTCCAATGGGTTTATTGGGATCTTTAAGTCCGGCTCTATTTCTCCGAATAGCTTTGGTTATCTTTGTAATCGCCTGATCTTGACCTATGACCATCTGTTGAAGGTCTTTTTCCATATTCAACAAGCGTGAGCCTTCGTTTTGGGCAATTCGCTGCACAGGAACTCCAGTCATCATGGCCACTACCTCTGCTACATTATCTTCACTTACAGTTTCGCGATGAATTTTAGCTTCATCCTCCCATTTTTGCTTTTCGATGTTGATTTCGTTGAGTAGGCGGGTTTCCTGATCTCTAAAGGATGCAGCTTCTTCATATCGTTGTTGCTTTATAGCGTGCAACTTGCTATTTCTTGCAGTTTCGATAAGTTGCTCAATTTCAATAATTCTTTGAGGTACATTTAAGTGTGTGATATGCACTCGAGAACCAGCTTCATCCAAAGCATCGATGGCTTTATCGGGTAAAAATCGATCAGAAATATACCTTTGAGTCAGCAGGACACATGCTTTTAAAGCATCATCAGAATATTTAACCAAATGATGATCTTCGTACCTACTTTTGATATTATTTAAGATTTCGATGGTTTCAACGGCTGAGGTAGGCTCTACCAAAACTTTTTGAAAGCGTCGCTCTAAAGCTCCATCTTTTTCAATGTTTTGGCGGTATTCGTCAAGCGTAGTAGCACCTATACATTGTATTTCGCCTCTGGCCAAAGCAGGTTTAAACATATTACTTGCATCAAGACTTCCAGTGGCACCACCGGCTCCCACCATGGTATGAATCTCGTCGATAAAAATAATGATGTCCGGATTGCGCTCCAATTCGTTGATGAGTGCCTTCATCCGCTCTTCAAATTGGCCTCGGTATTTGGTGCCAGCCACAAGAGAAGCCACATCTAATGACACTACTCTTTTATTAAAAAGAACACGACTCACCCTTCGCTGAATGATACGAAGTGCAAGACCTTCGGCTATGGCCGATTTACCTACGCCAGGTTCTCCAATGAGAATGGGGTTGTTTTTCTTTCTGCGTGATAAAATTTGGCTAATGCGTTCCAATTCTTTTTCACGTCCAACCACAGGATCCAATTTGTTTTCTTCGGCAAGGCGGGTCAAATCGCGCCCAAAATTATCTAAAACAGGTGTTTTTGATTTGGTTTCTGCACCACCATGAGTCTTTGATGGTTTTTGCGATTGGGAATACATTTCAGGCTCTTCAAAATCCCCCTCATCATTGGCAGATGCTTCAAAATCTTGCTTTTCCTCATGTTTAATTGGAGGGGTGGTCAGCGATCGTAAGTCATTGTACACCATTTGATAATTGATGCCATATTTTTCAATCAATCGAGTGGCAACGTTGTCTTCTTCGCGAAGGATGGCCAAAAGCAGATGTTCGATATTGATGAGTTCCGATTTGAATATTCGAGCCTCGAGATAGGTGCGTTTTAAACACTTCTCTGCTTGACGAACCAGAGGAATTTCAGTATTCAAATCAATTTGTGAATCGGTGCGAATGGCTTTTTCAACCAAACTACGTAATTCAGCCAAATCAATGGAATATTGAGTTAAAACTTCAATGGCTTTGCCTTCTCCATCTCGTAATATACCTAAAAGTAAATGCTCAATGCCAATATAATCGTTTCCTAACCTAATGGCTTCTTCACGGCTGTAGTTGAGAACGTTTTTTACCTTTTGTGAAAATTTAGCTTCCATAATTTTCTTGTTATTAATCGTTTGTTGATTTTGAATTTCAATACTTGGACTTTCAATGAGGCTAAAAAGCGATCTTAAAAATCACAAGATACCAACCTTGCAAAATTAGCTACAAATTGTCAGAGCCGCCTTCATCCATTATTAATAATTAACAATTGCTATTTAATATCCAAACGCTCTATTTTAGCTTTTCATGGAAAACAATTTAGCGGTATTATCAACACTTTTATGTTTATAAGAATAAGGGCATTTAATATGAAAAGCAAAGGTCTTTTTTATTACCTTCGTGGCTCTAACGAAATGTTGGAAGTAATATGATATATTGTTGAATAACAGTATATTATTAAATGATTACAAATCGAAATAAATAGTATTTAATATATGAGTGATGTAAATCAAGTTGATGGAATGCCAGAAGAAGGATTTGACCATGGAAATATCGTAAAAGTAGATATCGAAAAGCAAATGAAATCGGCTTATATCGATTATTCTATGTCGGTAATTGTTAGCCGAGCGCTTCCTGATGTACGCGATGGATTTAAACCTGTACACCGAAGAGTTTTATACGGTATGCTCGATTTGGGTGTAATGTCGAATCGACCCTACAAGAAATCAGCAAGAATCGTTGGGGAAGTGTTAGGTAAATACCATCCACATGGTGATAGCTCGGTGTATGATACAATGGTACGTATGGCTCAAGAATGGTCGTTGCGTTATCCGTTGGTGGATGGACAAGGTAACTTTGGAAGTATCGATGGCGATAGCCCCGCAGCAATGCGTTATACAGAGGCTCGGTTACAGAAGATCACCGAAGAAATGTTGGACGATTTGGATAAAGAAACTGTTGATTTTCAGTTGAATTTCGACGACTCCTTAGAAGAACCAACTGTGATGCCAACAAAAGTTCCTAACTTGCTCGTTAATGGAGCATCGGGGATTGCGGTAGGTATGGCCACCAATATGGCTCCACACAATCTTTCCGAAAGTATTGATGCTTGTATTGCATACATTGAAAATAATGAGATTACCGTACAAGAATTAATGCAACATGTTAAAGCTCCTGATTTTCCAACTGGAGGTATCATTTATGGTTATGAGGGAGTGAAGGAAGCCTACGAAACCGGAAGAGGTAGAGTGGTGATGCGTGGTGAGTCGCATATTGAAGAAGGAGAACATGGTAGCCGCGATAAAATTATTGTTACTTCCATTCCTTACCAAGTGAATAAATCTGAAATGATTAAGAAAACTGCGGACTTGGTAAACGATAAAAAAATTGAAGGTATTGCAGACATCCGTGATGAAAGTGATAGAACTGGTATTCGCATTGTTTATGAGCTTCGTAAAGACGCAGTTACCAACGTGGTACTTAATAATTTATATCAATATACAGCACTTCAATCGAGCTTTAGCATCAATAGCATTGCTCTGGTAAAAGGAAGACCAATGATGTTGAATCTTTACGATATCATTCGCCATTTCATCGACCATCGTCACGAAGTTGTGGTACGTCGTACCCAATTTGAATTACGCGAAGCCGAGAAGAAAGCACATATTCTTGAAGGTTTAATCATTGCCTTGAATAATTTGGATGAGGTTATTGCTCTGATTAGGGCATCAAGAAACCCAGAAGAGGCACGTACTGGTTTAATGGAACGCTTTGCCCTTTCAGAGCTCCAAGCCAGAGCAATCTTGGATATGCGCTTACAAAAACTTACTGGACTCGAAATTGATAAGGTAAAGCAAGAGTATGCCGAATTGATGAAGGTAATCGATTACTTAAAAGAAATATTGGCCAGCAAGGAATTGCGGATGAAAATTATTAGAGATGAATTGCTTGAAATCAAAGAGAAGTATGGCGATAAACGCAGAAGTACCATCGAATTTTCAGCAGAAGATTTCAAAATAGAGGATACCATTCCCGACGAAACTGTGGTGGTTACCATTTCACATTTAGGCTATATAAAACGGACTGCACTTTCTGAATATCGCATTCAAAATAGAGGCGGTAGGGGCTCAAAAGGTAGCAGTTCGAGGGAAGAAGATTTTATTGAATATATCTTCGTAGCTACCAATCATAATTATATGCTTTTCTTTACCGAGTTGGGTAAAGTATTCTGGATGAGAGTCTTTGAAATTCCTGAAGGAACTAAAGTTTCAAAAGGAAGAGCCATTCAAAATATGATTAACATTGAACGAGAGGATAAACTCAAGGCCTTTATCAACATCAAAGATTTAACCGATAAGGAATACATTGAGAACAATTATATTGTACTTGTTTCAAAGAAAGGAATTATCAAGAAAACTACCGTGGAGGCATACAGCCGTCCCCGTCAAAATGGAATCAACGCTATTACCATTAGAGAGGGAGATGAACTGCTGGAAGCTCGTTTAACCAACGGTAGCTCCGAAATAATGATGGCTCTACGTTCGGGACGTGCCATTCGATTCCCTGAAGATAAAGTTAGACCCATGGGACGTAATGCAAGCGGTGTGCGCGGAATTTATATGGAGGAAGAAGATGAACTCATAGGTATGATTACCCTCGCTGACGCTAACTCCAATGTACTTGTGGTTTCAGAAAATGGATATGGAAAACGCTCTAGCATTGATGATTATCGAGTAACCAACAGAGGAGGAAAAGGGGTGAAAACCATCAACATCACTGAAAAAACCGGAAAGTTAATTTCGATAAAAGATGTAACCGACGAAGATGATTTAATCATTGTAAATCGCAGTGGTATTCTTATTCGAATTGCAGTGGCCGACCTCAGAGTTATGGGTCGAGCTACCCAAGGGGTGCGGTTGATCAAGCTTCAAGAGGATGATTCCATTGCGGCTGTGACCAAAGTGCGTCGCATCATTGAGGAACAAGACGAAATGGTCGCTGATGATGAGCCCACTTCAATTCTCGATGAAGAAATTTCTGAAGATTAGTATTAATTGATTATTAGTATATTAACCATTTGACCAAATTTTGGCGTGTTTTTTGCCAAGACCAAATTTATAAACATTAAATATTATGAAAAAGTTAACCTTATTTTTGATTGCTGTGGTGATAGCCACTTTTTCCCAAGCTCAAAGCAATGTTGTTGCTTCGGCTTATAATTATCACAAAAGTGGAATGCCTGACAAAGCGATGGACGAAATAGACAAGGCCATCCTGCATGAATCTACTATGAACGATGCCAAAACTTGGTTTTATCGTGGAAACATTTATTTACAATTATACTCATTCGCCCACATGTCGGATGGTTTAGCTCAAGGCATGACGGATAGTCTAATTCTACTTGGTTATGGTGAACCAGAAAGTAGAAGATCCTTTAAAAAAGTTGAAAATGGACAGCGTTGGTATTATCCCAATGGATTCAATATTATTCTTTCCGGTAAGGTTTATCATAGTTATGAATTCCCTGGGGAGGAAGTATATAAAGCCAAAGACAATGGTAAATTGCTTGAAACAGCCTTAGCTTCTTACCGTAAAGTAATTGAACTCGACCCTAAATTAGTTCGTTATGAGCTCAATCCCGCTTCAGCAGAGTTGGGTATTAAACGAATTGCTGCAATGTATTATAACGAAGGGGTTAATAAATTTTCAGCCTCAAAAACGACAGAAGCGCTAGCCGCATTTGAAAATGCAGCAGCTTTATATAGCGAATTAGATTCCTATGACGAAAACTTGTATCTATATACTGGATACGCCGCTGAAAATTTGAATGATACCAATAAGGCCATCAAGTATTATTCGATTTTGGTTAAAAACAAAACCAAAAATGAAAATCTTTATATGAAGTTGGCTTATCTGTACATGGGTAAAAAAGATTATACTAATGCTTTAAAAGTGGTAAAAGCAGGACGCACTGAAGCTTCTGCATCCAACAACCTTATGTTAACAGAGGCAAATATCTATCTTCAAACGGGTCGTACAAAAGAAGCTGAACAAATTTTAAAGGCTGCTGCTGAAAAGGATCCAAATAATAAACAATTGCATTTTGCCATTGGAGCTAACTATGACGAAATGATAAGAAATGATTCAACCATGACTCCTGAAATTAAGGAATCAGTATTTGAAAGTGCTAGACAAGCCTACATTAAAGCGTTAGAAATTGACCCTAATTATTTTGATGCAGCCTATAATATGGGGGCCATGCTCAATAATCGTGCAGCAGCTCTTTTGACAGAGGCAAATAACTTACCTATGTCTGCAACCGCAAAATATGAAGCGTTGTCAAGCAAAGGAAGTGCATTGTTGATAGAGGCTAAGCCTTACCTTGAAAAATGTCACCAATTGGATCCTAAAGATCGCAATACCATGATTATGTTGAGAGGGGTGTACAGTCAAACCAAAGATTATGATAATCTTAAAAAGATAAATGCTGAGTTAAAGGGAGAATAATCCTGACTCATCAAAAAAAAAGCCAACCGAATCGGTTGGCTTTTTTTTTGATGGATATAGATTTCTTTATAGCTTTAAGTCCGAAATGATAGCTTCAATTTTTCCTTGTAATTTGGATTTAGTTTTTTCAAAATCAGCAGCATTACTTAGACTTGACTTTACACCAAAATAGAATTTAATTTTGGGTTCGGTACCCGAAGGACGCATGGTAATGATGCTTTCGTCCTCGGTAAGAAGTTGGATAACATCTGATTTGGGCAAATCTAAAGGCGAAGAGCTTCCGTCAAAAAGTTGGGTTACTTTCTGCAATTGATAATCTTTGATGTATTTTACCTTTGATCCAGCAATCGTTTTAGGAGGGTTATTGCGAACCTCTTCCATCATTTGTATAATTTCATCGGCACCAGATTTGCCTTTTTTGGTAACTGATTTTAAACTTTCAAGATAAAAGCCAAATTTTTGGTAAATCTCAATCAACAAATCTTCAAAATCTTTTCCATGATGGGTCGCCCAAGCATAAGTTTCTGCTATAAAACAACATGAAGCAACGGCATCCTTATCTCTTACAGCATCACCTACTAAATAACCGTAACTTTCTTCGCCACCGATAATAAACTTTTGGCTTCCTTCTTGTTCTCTTATAATTTGAGCAATGTATTTAAATCCAGTAAGTACATCATAGTGTTTAACTCCATATTGCTGAGCCATATTGGCTAATAATTCGGTGGTAACAATGGTTTTTACAATAAACTCGTTTCCGGTAAGCTTACCTCTTTGTTTCCATTGATCCAAAACATAGTAAAAGAGGATGCTCGCAGTTTGGTTGCCATTAAGTAAGACAAATTCGTTTTGCTTATTTCTAAAGGCAATACCTACACGATCAGCGTCAGGGTCGGTGGCCATCACTAAATTGGCTCCCGTAGCTTTGGCTTGGGCAATTGCCAACTCCAATGCTGCAGATTCTTCAGGGTTGGGAGAATGCACCGTGGGGAAATTTCCATCTACCACATTCTGACTATCTACTCCGATGACTTGAGAAAAACCAAAGCTTTTAAGGGCCTGAGGTACAAGATTTACACCTGTTCCATGAATGGGTGTATATACCATTTTAATATCATGGTGCTGATCGATGATTTCTGGATTCAGCGAAATTGACTTAATTTTTGCAATGTATTGCTCATCTAAATCGTTAGAAATTAATTCAATAAGCTTTGGATTACCGTTAAATTTAACCTCACGTACCGAACTAATTTTTCTAACTTCTTCAATTACGGTATTGTCTTCAGGTGAAATGAGTTGGCCTCCATCAGCACCATAAACTTTATACCCATTGTACTCCTTTGGATTGTGAGAAGCAGTGATGACGATACCCGATTGACACTTTAGCTGACGAACAGCAAAACTTAATTCGGGAGTGGGGCGTAAGGCATCAAATCGATATACTTTTATTCCATTTGCGGTAAGTACATTGGATGTAATTCCTTCGAAGTAAGTGTTGTTGTTTCTACAATCGTAAGCGATGGCCACACTGATGGATTGATTGGGATATTTTTTTAACAAGTGATTTGCTAATCCTTGAGTGGCCATACCCACAGTATATTGGTTCATTCGGTTTGATCCCACTCCCATAATTCCTCTTAATCCACCCGTTCCAAACTCCAGATCCTTATAAAAAGCATCAGTGAGTTCTGTGCTTTTTTCATCCAATAATTTTTGTACTGCTTTACGAGTTTCAATATCGTAATCGTCAGTTAACCATTTTTTTGCGTTTTCTATAATATAGTTTTCCATGAGTAGAAATTATAATTGTTTTAAGCATTTAACCAAGCTATCGCGCCAGTAAGGAATTTCCATTTCCAATTCTTCTTTTATTTTTGACTTATTGAGAACGCTGTATGCAGGGCGTGGTGCTGCAAGAGGATATGCCGAAGTTTCAACAGGTAATAATTCCACAGTGTTGAGACCTTTAATGTCAATAATGGCTTTAGCGAAGTCGTACCAACTGCATACGCCCTCATTGCTGTAATTAAACAAGTGAACTCCAGACATAAATTCCATCTTGGAAATGGAATTAAGGATAACTTCCGCCAAATCAGCTGCATAGGTTGGGCTGCCAATTTGATCAAATACCACGTTTAAGGAAAGTCCTTGCTGTGCTCGGTTGAGTATGGTTTTAACAAAATTATGTCCAAATTGCGAATATAGCCATGAAGTTCTAATGATTACTGCATCTGCAGCAAATTCTTCTACCATCTCTTCACCTTCAAGTTTAGTTTGACCATAATAGGTTAGGGGATTAGTGAAATCAGTTTCGCGATAAGGAATTGGACCATGCCCGGTATAAACATAATCGGTACTTATATGTATAAGTTTTGCTTGATGTTTAGAACAAGCCAAAGCTAGGTTTTTTACAGCCAAAACATTGACGCTGCGTGCAGTTAATCGGTCTGTTTCACTTTTGTCAACTGCAGTGTAGGCTGCACAATTAATTACTAAGTAAGGTTGGTTGTCTTTAAAAAAATGTTCAACTTTTTTATTATCGGTGATGTCAAGTTCATCAATATCTGTAAAAATGAATTGATATTGAGGCCATTTTGACGATAATTCTCTCAACTCTCTCCCGAGTTGACCTTTACTACCTGTGATGAGTATATGCATCTAGTTTTCCTCCTTTAATTAATTCGTCAAAGTAATGAATGGTTTTTTTAAGTCCTTCGTTAAGTTGTATTTTGGGCTCCCAATTAAGATTGGTTTTAGCGAGAGTAATATCGGGTTTTCTCTGCATGGGATCGTCGGAAGGTAATTCCTTAAAAATTAATTTTGATTGGCTTGCTGTAAGTTCTAAAACCTTTTGAGCCAATTCTTTAATGGTAAATTCATTGGGATTGCCCATATTTACAGGACCTGTGAATTCTTTAGGCCCATTCATCATTTTTATCAATCCTTCCAAAAGATCATCTACATATTGAAAGCTACGAGTTTGATTGCCATCACCATAAATGGTAATATCTTTTCCTTCAAGGGCTTGCATTATGAAATTAGAAACAACACGTCCATCGTAAGGGTGCATTTTGGGACCGTAGGTATTGAAAATTCTAACTACTTTTATATCCACTTGGTTTTGCCAATAGTAATTAAAAAATAGAGTTTCTGCTACCCTCTTGCCCTCATCATAACAACTGCGAATGCCAATTGGATTAACATTTCCCCAGTATGACTCAACCTGTGGATGTACCGTCGGGTCCCCATACACTTCACTGGTGCTGGCTTGAAGAATGGTTGCTCCAATTCTTTTGGCCAAACCAAGCATATTAATGGCTCCCATAACCGAAGTTTTTACTGTTTTGATGCCATTATATTGATAGTGTATTGGACTTGCTGGGCAGGCTAAATTATAAATTTGATCTACCTCAATAAAAAAAGGCATGGTCACATCGTGGCGTATTAATTCAAAATTTTTGTTGTCCATCAAATGATGTACATTACTCTTTTGACCGGTAAAGTAATTGTCGAGGGCAATAACTTCATTACCCTCATTTAGAAGCCTTTCGCAAAGGTGTGAACCAATAAATCCAGCCCCACCGGTTACTAATATTTTCATTAAAAAATAATTTAATTTAAGTTTAAATACAAGAATTCAATTTAGATTTGTATTCCCTTTATTTATCCTGCAAATATAGGAATTAGCATTTAAAAAACATTATTAATTGAGAGTAGGTTTTTTTTAAATAACAAAATCATAAAGTTTTGAAATTGATAACAAAAAGATTATGCAAATATTTGCAAATCATTTAAGTAAAGTAAATAGAGTCGATTTGTTTTTCAGAAAATATTTAAAAACAAAGACGAACTGATAAATATTGGCCTATAAAAAATTACTTTTATTTACCTTTGAGAAATTTAGAATTTATGTTAAACCACTGGGATTTAAGATATTCGACCAATGATTTCTATTATGGATTTGAGCCTAATGCTTTTTTTAAATCAGAACTTCTTAGTACATGACAAAAAGTTACAATAGATTTAAGATTCAACTATATTGTTGAT
>DZDC01000278.1 GCA_022736595.1 Draconibacterium orientale
AGTGAATGTTAAATAATAAATGATACATTTTATGGGTTTATTGAATAATTCCAATCTCCCCTAAATAAGGCTTTTTCAATTTTTATTTTTTCAAATTCCTCGTCCAACACCTTGATCCCTTTTTCGTAATTCTTTTTATCGGATTGGGATTTTACTGTTAACCCGTTCTGAGTACTTGTATTGGCGATAAGATTGACCACAACTTCCAAACTAACTAATGGTTTCGCCCTCCAGTTTTTCGTGATGTGAGAGAATAACCGATGTTCTATTTTATTCCACTTGCTCGTTCCAGGAGGGAAGTGACATACACTTACAGACAAACCTGTTTCTGTGGCAAATACTTGTAATTCTTTTTTCCAAAGCCTGTTTCTTGAACCATTACTTCCTCCGCCATCAGCGGTGATAAGAATTTTTTTTGCATTTGGATACTGTTCTTTGCCCATTTGTTGCCACCATGATCGTATGCTATTTACTGCAAACTCTGCCGTATCCTTGCTTATACCCACACTAACCCACCCTCGGTTTTGGGCAATATCATAAACCCCATACGGAACGGCTTTGCCCAATTCTTTATCAATAAAGTCATAAACATTAACTTTTGGTGCTTCTCCTGTTAAATACCACTCTGTACCTTGATTTTTAAAATTGCCTATAAGTTCCTTTTTCTTACAATCTACTGATATTACAGGTTCTTCTGCCGACATGAAAGCCATGGCGGTTTCATTAATATACTCAAACTGTTCGTTTCTGTCAACAACAGACCCTCCTTCATAGGTTTTTCTGTTGGCTTGCAAACTAAAACCCAACGTTTTCAATAGTTCACCAATAGTCACATAACTCACAGTGTAACCTTTTTCCTTAAGTGCGGTCTCAATGTGCCTTAAACTCTTGCTTGTCCACAATAAAGGTTTCATAGGGTCGCCACATGTGTGTGGATTTACAATGGCTTCCAGCGCCTCTATAAGCCCCTCCTGTTTTTGTTTATGCGGTTTCCTGCCACCTCCAGATTTTCTGATCCTATCGGTAGTGGTAGATTTTTTAACTTGGTTCCCGCTGGTTAATTCGGAAATCCCTTTATCTATTCGAACTCTGCTAACGCCGGCAAGATTAGCTACTCGTTGTTTACCCCCTCGACCTAAACTAAGTGCTTCGCTGCCCAAATATACTCGTGCTAATTGTTCATTTAAATGTGGCAAAATGGTTTCATACTTCTTTTGCAATGCAATATCTTCTATCATCATAAAATATTTTTTGCAAATGTACTATTTATTTCTTAACAAATACT
>DZDC01000279.1 GCA_022736595.1 Draconibacterium orientale
ATACTTTATTACGCGAGGGTTCGTCCAACGGTTTGCGTTACCCGCGTGTGGGCGGACGTGGACAATGCTTGGGAGCAGGAAAAACTCGAAGCCAGAAAAATGCTTGTAAATCGCGCAGACTCCCACACGTCAGGTGCACGCTTTGTTAGGCGTTTTTTGTTGTGCCAGACTCTTTGCCTGAAAAAAGACCTGCCGCCTTAAGTTTCTGGACTTTACCTTTCTTGATTTCACATTCCCAGATTCTTACAACCTTCCAGCCTTTTTGAGTTAATTCTTTTGTTATCGCTTTATCTCTTGCTTTGTTTCGCTTGATTTTATTTTGCCAATATTCGGCATTGTCTGAAGGATTAACATTGCGGCAATTATGACCATGCCAAAAACAACCATCAGTAAAAATAGCGATTTGATTTTTAGGAAAAATAAAATCTGGATGCCCGACAAGATTGGAATTTCTGCGCCAGCCAGTTACATGATGAAATTTGAAAATTTCAATTAACTTAATTTCTGTTGATCTGTTACCTTTTGACTTAACAGCCTTCATTATTTCTGAACGCTGTTTTTTAGAAAAAGTATCTGTCATCTTATTTTCGATTGGTGACAGTTACCCACTTATTATCAAAATTTACCGCTTTCAAAACATCGTCTTTATCAAGTTTGCGTGGTGGCTTGACTTTGATAAGCAAACATTCTTTTGGCACAGACTCAATAATTGTGAATTGCGAACCGTGTGGTTGCCAGGTAAACCGATGAATATTTGAACCTTTTTCATTGCCTTCTAAATTATCGTTTTTGTTGCGTTGCCAAATATAGTTTTCTGGCGGATACATCACCGTTTCACTTTCAAATACAGCAAGTTCTGTTAAGTCGTCTGACTTGATAAGCACAACCGTTCTTAAATGAGAAAATTTTGCTCTGATGGATTCAACACGAGTATTCCATATTTTTAGAACGTCATTTCCCAAAAGTTGAGCGTCTGCGTCTAAATTTTGTTGGTCAAAAGAATATGATGGAGAGTTTCGCCCAGATATAAGCCTGATAGTTTCGGCTCGATGTGGGTGAGGGCTTTTAACCGTTTTCGCTCCCCAAGCACACACACACCTAAAATTACATCATCTAAACCAACGTTTGAAGGTTTCCATTCCGCGCCGATGCAAGAAGCAAAAATCTGTTCCCATTCTGAACCTTCCAAAGAGGGCGTAGATTTTGTGGCAAGCAAATATACGATTTCTTTTCCAAGTTTCTGACCAAAATCGGCGGGAAATTGATTGAGTTGATACG
>DZDC01000133.1 GCA_022736595.1 Draconibacterium orientale
TTCAAATGATACCAGTTTTCAAGTTTGGTTGAAAGCTTCTCTATATTGAATTCGCAAATGATTATTTTGAGAATAGTATTGAAAAAACAAATTTAAACCAAAAATAACAAAACGCCCAGTTGCCAATCGACTAAACTGCCCCGCCACCTCTCGATAGCGGGTAGAACACTTCGGCAAGCTACAAAGCACCTCTCACAGTTCTACTGAGCGTGTCGAGGTACCACCGTGCCCTTCCCTTAGGTAAACTCAGGGCAGGCTCGCTCAAGGTAAACCAAGCGGGTCTCGTACTGGGCTTCTTAATCCTACTCTTTAACGTATAATTCAATTTATATTAACATTACACTACAGTTTTAAAGTATAATATTTTAACTAATTTTATACAAACCACATATAATCATTGCTTTATTTCTAAATTCAAAATCCAAAATTGATTTGGCTCACTGCATGCATTTTCTCAACTTAAAAAAAATCATAACTAAAGCATATTATTAATTAAACATTCATAACTGCCATCGTGGAATACTTTTGTCCACTAATTTTTAAACCACCGTTATGAATAGATTTGCATTCCTCTTTACCTTCATTGTTTTTACTATTGCAGGCTCAGCCCAAAGTACTTTAGTGCATTATTGGCATTTCAATAATTTTGTAAGTGGCTACTCATCAGCTACTAACCCTGCCAATCTCCAGCCTTATCGTGCCGATTTTTCTTTACTCGATACCCATGCAGTAAAGGTAATTTACCGCACCCTCCCTGGCACATCGAGTGCTTATACTACCTTTTGGGATGGATCAACCACAGGAGATACTACCAATCTCCGAATGTCGCAAACTGCCGGAAAATATCTCCGATTAAGAAATCCTAGTGATAGTATGCAATTGCAGTTTTATATTCCAACTACAGGCTTTAAAAATATCGTTGCAAAATATACAACCCAAAGATCAAGTGCCGGTAATGGTGCCACCATCCACCGCTTTTCCTATAGTTTGGATAGCGGATTAACATGGCTAACGAGCGGATTATCAATTGATTCATTTCTAACTTCAGCAACTTGGACATCCACTCCGGTAAGCATTCAGATTAATAATCCCTTGGCTCATAATAATCCACACCTTGTATTCCGTATTGTATTCTCAGGAGCCCAAAATACAGGCACCAGCGGCAATAACCGAATCGATAATTTTACTATTGATGGAACACCTTATGTACCTGCCGTTAGCGAGCTTTTACACTATTGGCATTTCAATACGTTCACTGGTGTTTCCGCTGCTACCAACCCAAATACATTAGCCCCATTTCCTGCTGACTCTTCTTTACTTAATACATCGATAGTGAAGGTTGCTTTTCGCACTAAGCCGGGCACTTCAAGTCTTTACACCACCTACTGGGATAATGTAACTGGAAGCACCTCCAATGCACAATATAGCACAGTGGCAGGTTTGGGATTACGTCTTCGCAATCCTACCGACAGTATGTTTTTACATTTCTACATTCCTTCCACTGGTCATTATGCTCCTAAAATTCAATTTGCCACTCAAAAATCTAGTACTTCTAATGGAGCAGCGGTGATGCGCTATGCATACAGTGTTGATAGCGGTTTAACTTGGTTGACAAATGGCTTAAATATTGACTCTTTCATTACTTCCACCGCTTGGACAGTAGTCCCCGAAATACAAATTAATAATCCATTAGCCGACAATAATCCTGCATTGGTTTTCCGTATTGAATTTATTCCTCCTGGAAATACCGGAACCAGCGGGAATACCCGTTTGGATAATTTTTCAGTGACAGCTCTTAACGCACCAGGAGGTGGAACTATCGGCGATAATATTGCTCCTGTAGTTACCATAACTCCTACAAATGGAGCCGTAAATATCCTCAGAACTTCACAACCTGTAATCAACTTCAACGAAGATGTTCGATTAATGAATGGCGCGCTACTTGACTCCGCAAATATTGATAATATTGTTGAGTTACGCCTCAATGATTCGATAGGAGTAGCTATTCCTTTTAATGCACAGATATCTGCTAACTTACGTAATATAACAATTGTACCCGATACGCTATTAGGCTATAGTACAACCTATTATGTAGCTTTAAAACCCAATACAGTAAAAGACACCAGCAATAATGTGGTCATAGGCAAACCTTTTACAATATTCACCACTGAGGTTATTCAAACCGTCTTTTCAGCAGGCGATTTCTTGCCTGTTGCCTATCGCACCAGCGCAACTGGTGCAGATGACGAAATCGCTTTACTGAGTTTCGTAGATATTTTACCTGGCACTAAAGTCAAAATGACCGATATGAAATACACCAGCAATGTTCCGGCTCAATGCCCAGGTGGCTTTGAATGGACTGCTCCTGCTCCTGGTGTAGCTGCAGGTTCAACCATTTATATTGTTACCAATAATGGAACTGCCAATGTGGGAAGCATCACAGGATCAACCTTCGGATTAAGCTCTGGTGGCGACCAAGTAATGGTTTATACCGGGACTAATACAAATCCAAATTATATAACTGCCTTAAGCTCCATTTCTTGGGTAACATCCAACACATCTTGTTCCGGCAGTTTGTCGTTGATTCCAGCCACTTTGAGTAATTACGTGAATGCATTTTCCTTGAATGCTGCTAATGCCTATTATAACGGCCCACAAAGCGGAACCATTCCTCAGCTTAAACAGTCCATTTTGGATACCAGTAATTGGATTGGTGTAGGCTCAGGCACCACTCCACAGCAATGGCCAAATTATACATTCTTTGGTCCTCCAACAGTACTCTCCGCTGTGGTTAAAAACGCTACAACAATCGAAGTGGTTTTCAGTTTAAACATGGATAGCACATCTGCAGTATCCATTTCAAATTATACTGGAATTGGAGGTCTTTCGAGCATTACTTTTAGTTCCAATGGAATGGCTAATGACACTGTTTTATTACATTTTAGCAGTTCATTCGTATCCAATGCAAATTATAGTCTGACCGTCAGCAATGTAAAAGATGTATTAAATCGTCCTATTGCCGCACCTCATGTGTTCTCATTTACCTATACCAGTACCTTTTCTTTCGACAAGGAGTTTGTGGTAGTAAACGAGAACCAAAGCAGCCTATCAATCCGACTAAACTTGAATAATCCCGCTTCCTCATCCATTGATCTTGTTCTAAAGCCTTCACCTTGGACCAATGCCGACTCAACACAAGATTTTAGTTTTCAATCGCAAACTTTAAACTTTACAGGCAGTAGCAATAATATTCAAAATATCGTATTCACTATCAGCGACGATTCATTTTCAGAAATGGACGAATACGTGGTTATTGAGCTTAAAAACCCGAACAATTTGAGCATTGAAGGAAAAACCCAAATGGTAATTTACATTAAGGATAATGACTATTTGAATCCTACTGCTGAGAAAACCATCGAACTAATCCATGTAAGCAGTTTCGACCCTAATCCGCTCGGTAGTTCTGCTGAGGTGGTAGCCTACGATTCAATTAATCAGCATTTATTGGTAACCAGTGCTATACAAAATCGTTTTGATATAGTAGATTTTTCTAATCCCAATTCCTTACAAACCATTCAAAGTGTTGATGTTAGCGCTTACGGCGGCATCACCAGCATTGCAGTTTTTAATGGCTTGATTGCGGTTGCTTCACCCAATACCAACGAGCAACTCAATGGTTCGGTTCTTTTCTATAATTCAGTAGGAGTTTTCCAAAAGCAAGTCACAGTAGGTGCTTTACCCGATATGATTACCTTTAATAAAAGTGGAAACAAAGTACTGACTGCTAACGAAGGACAACCAAACGATGCTTATACAGTTGATCCGGAAGGTTCTGTGAGCATTATTGACTTGTCGGGTGGAATTACTAACCTAACCCAAGCGAATGTTAAAACACTTGGTTTTAATCAGTTCAATGCTTTGGAAACAAGTTTGATTGCTTCGGGAGTAAGAAAAACAAAATCCACCAGCACACTATCGCAAGATTTTGAACCTGAGTATATTACTATTTCTGATGACGATACAAAAGCATGGGTATCCTTACAAGAAAACAACAGCCTTGGTCTTATTGATTTAATAAATGATAGCATTATAGAAGTAAAAGCCTTAGGTACAAAAAATATGAATATGCTTGGAAATAGCTTTGACGCCAGCGATGTAACCCAGGTAGCTTTGATGTCGAATTGGCCAATAAAAGCTTTCCACATGCCTGATGCTATTACCAACTTCACCATAAATGGAAATACTTATTTGGTTATGGCCAACGAAGGCGATGAAAAAGATTATAATGGCTTGAAAGAACGCACAACTGTAGGCAATAATGCAACTATTCTCGACTCAAGTGTATTCCCAAATGCTGCTTTCTTAAAGCAAGATTATGCCTTAGGTCGCTTGAGAATAACAAACCTCAACGGTGACATCGATCACGACGGAGATTATGATGAATTATATTGTGTTGGATCACGTTCCTTCAGTATCTGGAACAGCACCACCAATCAAATGATTTTTGATAGTGGTGACCTCTTCGAACGCCTCACTTTGAGCCATCCTAAGAGTTCAGCCATATTCAATGCTGATAATGGTAGTAATGCTTACAAAAATCGGAGCCGGTCAAAAGGACCAGAGCCAGAAGGCGTTGCTATTACGAAAATCCTTGACCGCTTTTTTGCTTTTATCAGCCTCGAGCGTGTAGGTGGGGTAATGGTTTTTGAAGTTACCGACCCTGCAAATCCGGTCTTTGTTGATTTTAACAATACCCGCGATCTCAATGTTTTTGCTGGTGATCATGGTCCTGAAGTAATAACCTTTATTTCAAAAGCTAATAGCCCCGATGGAAAAAACTATTTAGTCGTTGCCAACGAAATCAGCGGTACACTTTCCCTTTTTGAAGTAAAAGACAACTTCACAGCCATCGACCCTTCATCACAGAATACCAAGCAGATAAGAGTATATCCTAACCCAAATAACCTTGGCAAAGTATATTTTAGCGAACAAGTAGAAGCTGAACTCTATGACCTAAACGGACGCTACATCAAAGGTTGCAAGTATTCAAATGAGTTGGGAATTCAGGAATTACCTAAAGGTGTTTATCTACTTAGAATCAACAATCAGTACAACTCTAAATTGGTAGTCAACTAATATTTTGTAAGATCTATTTTAAGAAAGGTAAGTCAAAAAAAGGCTTGCCTTTCTTTTTTTCCTTTGGTGGCAATTCTTCCTTGTGTCCCAATTCCTATATAATCAATACTTAAAAAGTCAATTTTATTTTTTTTGTCTCCCCGCCCCATCTGCCGCCCGAACTCGAGGATTCGTGCCTTAGGTGGCCTCAATTTTTTTTGATTTTTTTTTCGACAGTCCAAAAGAAGTTTAACCCGAATTAAGCATTAGCCAAAGCTAATGCTTAATGACGAAAAAAAATCAATTATATTGATTTTTTTGTCAGGGTTAACCTCGACAAAACAATTCCGAAAGAATTGTTTTCGTCGACCCCTATGGCAAATTACGCTATTGCGTAATTTGGATTTAAATTTTCCTGCCGCCTAAAATCTTTTCGCCAAAAAAATTTTGCAACGGTCTCAAAAAATAATTACAATTGGTAATATTTGAATGCATAATCGGGATTACCTCAACGAAATAAACAAAAAAAGCGACCTCCGAAGAAGTCGCTTTTTGTTATCAGTTAAATAATCAAATT
>DZDC01000134.1 GCA_022736595.1 Draconibacterium orientale
TTAAAATCTTGTCCGCCTCAAAAAATCTAATTTTTAGAATCCCTCTGTAGTGTAATCAATGTTGTGAATCAATAAGGCAAGTCCATCAAGCTGCTGCAAAACCAAACCTCAACCTTAATTTCAACCTAATAAAAAATTTGCACCTCTTGTTCCATCATCCTATTGCGGTACATCTGATTCAATTCCTTTCGCCATTCGATGGAAGGCTGAGCCAGCATGAGTTCTAAAGCAGGTAAATCGTCTTCAAAAACCACCGCTTCCCCCTTCCAGAAAGGTTCTTTGATGAGCCAATGACGTAAATCAGTAATTTTTTTATCGGTGTATTTCGTGCCCGAATAGTCGAGAGAGTCGAAGTTAAGAGCCTTATTACTAGCTACATAAATAAAATTACGCTCAATGCCTTCCTTTTCGCTGGTAGCCACCACATCAATATGGCTAAAGCCAGAAGCTTCAAGGGTTTTATGCAGAGAACGACCCGCTTTACCAAAATTACCTTCAGCAAAACCAAAAAACTCAATCATAAGTTTACCACCAGGTTTCAAAAGCTGTTGCACCTTTTCAAAGCTCTGTTTGGTAAGCAAATGCCAAGGAGGGTTTTCACCCAAAAAAGCATCGAAGAAAATAAGATCGTATTGGGTTTGGCATTGTTGCAAAAAATGGCGACCATCGTCGCAGACGACATTTGTGGAAGGATGCAAACCAAAATATTGATAGGAAATCTTTTGAAGGCGAGGGTCAATTTCCACCACATCCACTTGCAATCCCTTGGTCTGCATTTCGCGACACAAGGTACCTCCTCCTAAGCCGATGAGCAGGGCTTTACTTCCCGGTTTTAAAGCACTCAGTAATGGTCTGGAGAAGTAGATATAATCGAGCAAAGCCACGCCATCGTTGCGATTGATTACGGTTTGCCATGTGTTATTCACCAGCAGTCCGCGCACAGGAATGATGCCGTAGGGTTCAAGTTTCACGTTGTAGTCCACCACTTTCACTTGCCCCATCATGCCTTCGGAATGATGAATAATTCTGAATTGGCTGTGAGGAATTTCGGAGCTCAATTGATGATAATGCGAGCCTAAGACAAAAAAACTAAAGAGGGCGAGAAGTCCCGAAATCAGTTTTTTTTTAAGAGGAAGCAAGCTAATGGCCGCCACCAGAAGCAAGGCTCCATTGAGGAGTGAAGGAATCAAAATTCCAAAATTGGGTAATAGATAAAACCCAATCAATAAGGTATTTAAAACTCCACCAAGGGTTGATACGGCATAAACTCTGCCGGCCATTTTACCTGTATCGTTGAGGGAATGCACTAAGGCATGAATGATGACAGGGCTTACCATTCCAAAGAGCAAAATGGGAGGAAGTAGAAAAAGAAAAAGCGATATGAGGAGTCCAGTGAGAATTTCAGTATCGACCAACAGTTTCATAACGGTGGTGCTCCAAATGGGCATAACGAAAAGCAGTAGCGCAGAAGCAAAAAGGATGATTTGCAACAGGCGTACTGGTTGATACTTTTGGGTAAGCCAGCCCCCTAAGTAATACCCTGAGGCAAGTCCTCCAAGAGTAATGGCCAATACACTTGCCCAGGAATAGAGCGTAGTGCCAAAAAAAGGAGCAATCATCTTGGCTCCAAGAAGTTCGCAAGCCATTACCGCAGCGCCTTCAATAAAAGCAATGATTAGCAAGTGTTTACTGGTTAAAATAACCTCTTCGGTTTTAGGATTTGTGGTTTTCAATTTTAATGGAATTTTGCTTTTTCAAAAGTAGGTAAATTAATGCATCCATGATTTGTTTTTTCACCATAGAGCGATGTATTGCGATGTGCTGAGACTTAGTCCTGAGCTCAGTCGAACCCTTAGCCGAAGTAAGCCTACCGAAATATCGCACAGAACGCAAAGGATTATTCTTTGTTTTTTCACCGCAGTCCCGAGAGTTATCGGGAGCAGAGAACGCAGAGGGTTATTATAGCACCCAGAAAAAGAATTAACCGTTTATTTCATAAGATTCGCTGATATTCAAAAATTTATTATTTTCATGGCCTAATAATTAAATCAACGACTTCCTGTGCTAATTCTTATCCCACGGAAGGAAACTTATACTTTGAAAGCACAAGAAAAAGTAAAGAAGTTAGAAAAAAATTGAGTTCATGCGCTTCAACGAGTATCCCATACTTAAACTGCTGCTTGCCTATATTTTGGGTATAGTGTTGGGGTCTTTTGTGCTTCCCGATGGAGTTCCATGGTGGCCATTGGGAATACTATTTTTGATTTTAGGGGCATTGGCTTGGCCCAAAAAATATCTTTTTAATTATACCTATCGTTTTATCTCAGGAGCTTTTATATTATTGATATTTACCTATTTGGGCGTACTCATTTACCAAAATAGCGAAACAAACCTCCATCCTCGCCATTTTGGCAATCATCTTCAGGAACAGGATTTGTGGATAGTTAGCATTCGCTCGATGCCCGAAGTCAAAGAAAAGAGTGTGGCCTTGGAAGTAGAAATAGAGTACAATTTATCTCAAAAGCAAAAATTTGAGGGTAAAGCCTTGGTTTATCTGCAAAAGGATAGTCTGTCGGAAGATTTGTTTTACGGTGATTACTTGCTTATAAACCAACGATTTAAACTAATAACTCCGCCTCAAAATCCATATCAATTTAACTTTGCAGCATACTCCTCGCGTAAAGGAATTTACCACCAAGCCTATCTCAAAAGCGAAGATTGGAAGCTCATCCCCAATCTTAAGAATCACAACTTGGCCTATTTTGCGCTTTTGTTGCGCAACCGTATGATTGCAATTTTGAGGCAGAATGAATTGAATGAAGACGAACTGGCTGTGGCTTCTGGTATTTTATTGGGAGAACAGTCGATGATTAGTGATGAACTCAGAGCCAGCTATTCGGGAAGTGGTGCCAGCCATGTGCTTTCTGTTTCGGGCTTGCATGTGGGCATTGTCTTTATGATATTGAGCTTTTTGCTTAAGCCTTTTCATTGGGGCAAGCACGACAAACTACTTAAGGCCCTCTTTGTAATTTTTATATTGTGGTTGTACGCCTTACTCACTGGCCTTTCTCCGTCGGTAAATAGGTCGGCAGGAATGTTTACCTTTATTGCTGTTGGGCAAAGTTTGCGTCGACATACCCATATTTTGGGTTCGTTATCGGCCTCGGCTTTTGTGTTGCTTTTGATCAATCCCAATTACCTTTTCGATTTAGGTTTCCAGCTTTCCTATTCGGCAGTGGTTGCTATTGTTGCCCTTCAAAAACCGATTTCTGATTGGTGGATTGCACCCAACAAGATTACTGATGCTTTTTGGCAACTTGTGGTGGTATCGGTGGCTGCGCAAGTGGGCACCGCTCCCATTAGCATATTCTATTTTCATCAATTTCCAAACCTATTTTTGCTTACCAACTTCATTGTTATTCCTTTGACTTACATTATTTTAGTCTATGCCATATTGGTATTGGTAATTTCGCCCTTGAGTTGGGTGGCTCATTATGCCGGGATGGGTTTAAGTAATTTAATCGGGTTTATGAATTGGACAATTACCCAGATTGAAGGATTGAGTTTTGGGGTAACTCGTGATCTCTATTTGAATTTAAGTATGTTGTTTTTGAGCCTAGCCATGATCAGCATTTTTGCAATCATGCTCCGTCAATTGCGCAAATGGCAGCTCTTTGCTCAACTTATTTTGCTCGTAGCTTTTTTGGGATTCAACCTTTTCAAATACGATACAAGCAACGAAATGATTCTATACGACACTCCCAAAAACACATATCTTGCGGTGTATGAAAACGGCAAAGCTCATATCTTTTGCGATTCGGCTGTAATGGAAAAGCCCGAAATCGTAAGCTTTCAAGTAGCAGAAAACGAACTCAGAAAAGGAATTAAAAAACGCTATTATCATCTCCTTAACAACGAGTTATCGGCGACAGGAGCCACCTTTAAAATTCAATTTCCATTTTTAGCCTATGGCAATCAGTTGTATTATCTTTCAACCTCCAAAGAGCGACGAAAAGGCATCGATAGTTTAGATTGGATGGTCTTAAATGCTAAAGAAAAGTTGCTAATTAAACCAGACTCGCTTATGGGACAACGAATTTTGGCTTCTCAGGTACCCACATGGAAAATAAAACTATTAGAGGGTGCTGATTCGAACAAGCTATATGAAGTAAGGAAAAAGGGAGCTTATGTGCAAAAGCTATGAAAATGATTTGATAAGCCGAAACCCATTCGCCTCACCATAGCAGAACAGAAATAGGAGACAAATAGCAAAGGGAAAACCAAAAAACTATTCACCTGCTTCTACAGCAATATTTTCAACCTGATGTAAGTCTCTTTTATAATAAAACGAACCTATAAAAAACAATAAAGCAGCAATAACTAAAACTATGGGAAGAAACATAAAAGCGGTTTGAATATTAGCAGTATCAGAGATTTTCCCCATTACAATCGGACCGAGAGAAGCCCCCAGCAAATTTTGAATAATGACTGCTATAGCATACGAAATTGCTCTGAGTCCTGGATGGATAACATCTTGTGTTACAGCTCCAGTAGCAGCAATAAAAGCAGTAATAGTAATACCCATTGCAAGCAGCAGAAAATATTGAATTTGACCCTCAAAAATACTAAACGCTAAAAACATAAGAATGGCTGAAAGCAAGGTAGTGAGTGTGGGCATCAGTAGTCGAGCATTGATTCTATTTTTTCGCCAACGGTCGGTTAAATATCCTCCTAATGGGGCGCCTATAATAGCAAAAAGCATTATAGCACTGGATTTTATGCCTGCAGAACTTTCAGCCAATCCTTGTACACGATGGAAATAGGTAGGTAACCAAGTAAGAAGAGAGGTAGTAGTAAAAACCACCCCAGCCATTCCAAAATAGGTATAAATAAGCGAAGGTTTCGAAATAAATTCGCGTAACATGTCCCCTATGGACATCTTCATTTTTTTTAATTCAGGGTTTTTACCAGCGTAGCTACTATTTCTTTGTAATTCAATGGTTTTATAGTCTTTAATAAAGAAAAACAAAATGGCTACAATAAGCCCCGGCAAAGCCACTATGCCCAATGCATAGCGCCAACCCCATTGAGCGGCAATTAATCCTCCTAAAGCGATCCCAATGGCACTCCCCAGTGGAATGGATGCATTCCAAAGACCCATGCGCCATGACCTCTTTTCAGTAGGATATAGGGCTGAAATCATGGCTGAGCCCCCTGGAGCATAGCCCGCCTCTCCAACGCCGATTGCAGTACGAACAGTAAATATTTGACGAAATGAGCTGGTAAACGCTCCCGCAAAGGTTGCCAAACTCCATAAGACAGCCATAAAGCCAATAGTTTTTCTACGGCTCCAACGATCCACAAGAATAGAAACAGGAAAGGTAAAAAGAACTATGGACCAATAAACTGCCGATACCAACATTCCGCATTGAGTATCCGTAAGATTCCATTCTGCTTTAAGAAACGGGAAAAGCGAAGTAATCACCATTCTATCGATATAATCGAACATATAAAGTAGAAAGAGAAGGCTAAAAATGTAGTTGGTGTACTTTTTTGAGAAAAGATAGCCCTCTGGTTTGATTGGATCTTTCATTTACTTTTGATTTTTAATACCTTGTATGATTTTAATTCTGAGAATAATGAGACCGTTGCAAAATTATCTAAAATATAAGATTTTAACTTTTTTGACT
>DZDC01000024.1:0-22028 GCA_022736595.1 Draconibacterium orientale
CACAACGCCCTTCACAAGGCAACCAAGCTTCAGCAAATAGTTCAAACCAACAAGTTAATGAAAATCGGTCCAATTCGAAGCCAAGCCAAAGTGCAAATACACCAAAAGCTGTTTCCTCTTCAAAAAATACAGGTCAAAGAGCTCCAAGAGGATAAAGTATTGGTTAGGATAGTGTTATGAGGCTGCTCTTATTGAGTAGCCTTTTTTTTAACACCTTGCTGATTTTCTTTTTTTACCAATTTGACCTGAAACCTCAATTTTATTGATATATTCAGTAGCAAACGGCACTTTGCAGGCCGAACTTGCCAGCATCACCTCAATTTTCCCTATTCGACTGGCAACTTCTTTAGCTTGGGACGTTAGCTCGTTGATTGTGGTACCAATAGCTATAACAAAACCGTTCATGACGTAACTTAATCGGTTAGGTGCGTGATGAATATTTGCTGCCACTCGTTCCAAGAGTTGGCTGTAAACAGTTGTATCGAGGGTGGAATTGGGTTGAAGAGCTGCGTAACTGGCCAAAGTTGCCCATCCAGCAGCTGCTATTTGTTCCTGTTCTGACTCAATCCATTTGAGGCCTATCGAAAAAGCAAATGGGGTTTCAGCAGCAACCCATGGAACTGTAAATTCGCTTAAGTAATACCAATAGGCTTGCTGTACCCATAGATCAAGTTGGGCTTCAGTAATTTTATTTTCATCAGCCATGAGGCCAGCGAGATACATGGCATCCGAGTTACCTGTGGCATACAATTCAAGGGAAAGGGAGTGGTTCTTTTTTGTTTTTTTGAGTATTTTTTTTAAATCGGCAACCTTTACTCCAAAAAAGGGCTCCTTAGCACCATGCTTCATCAGTGTTTTTTTGGTTTGAGCATCGCCAAATTGCTCAAGTTCTATCATTATTTCTTTAAGTGTCATAATGCAGGTTTTATTAGTTTTTTGAATAGAAATTTGTGTCAATCACAGTAATTCTAGGTTGGTCTTCTTTGAAAGAGATTAAATTAATGCCAGGATTTTTACCAATTTCAAAAGTCCCTAACTCGTTTTCAAATCCCAATGCTTTGGCGCCATTATAAGTTGCAAACTGAATTAGATCTTGCCAGTTTAAATTAAATGCTTGTTTTAGGGTCAGCATTTCTTCGAGAATAGATAAGCGGTCATTAGAAGCGAGACTATCGGTGCCAAGGCAGATTACAGACCGAAACTCATTAAGTAGATCCATGGGGGGAAGTTTATTTTCGATATATAGGTTGGCTTTAGGACAAAGTCCCAAAAAAAGTTTACGCTGGTTTACCCACTTTAAGTCGTTTTTATTGATAAAAGTATTATGAATTAATAATAAATTCTGTTGTTCGGAAGTTTGCTTCATAATCCAAGTTAATGGTCGGTCTAAGGATGGAATATGTTGAGGCAATGGAAGTTGCCAGTTTTCAAAACGAATTGCAAAGGGGCCTTCACCTTTTTCGAAAAACTTGATTTCAGCTTCACTTTCTGCATGGTGAATGCTCAGAATTGAGTCTTTAGATTGAGAACAAATATGTTGAAAAAGAGGCTCTGAAACACTATATGGAGCATGGGGTGTAATGGCGCATGGTAAGGGAGTTTGGCTTAAGAGCACTTTGGCTTTTGAGAAAACAAGGTCTGCTGATGCATTTTGCGAACCATAGACTTCAATAAAATTATAAAACTTAATTTTGCTTTTGGCTTTAACAGGGAGGCTCATTGTGGTATTCATGATGTCGCCTACAGCAACAATGCCCTCGCTTTCCATTTGTATCAATGCAGCTTCGATAGCTTTGATTTTTTCTTCCTCTTTAATGGTTTTTTTGAGGTTTTCCAAGTCCGATATAAACGCATTAATACCTTTTTGAGGAGCAATTAGCCCTTTGGCATAACTTAATTCGGTATGGCAATGAACATTGATAAAACCAGGGCAAAGTACTCCTTTGTAAATTATTTCGTTGCCTAAACGTTGGTTTTCAATTGCTAAAATAACTCCATTTTCATCTACCACAAGTACTCCTTGAGGCAACATGGGACCATTTCCCGGATGAATAAAGTCGGCACTGATGCGGTGAATTGCCATTGTTTTCTTGATTTATCTTAAATAAAGAGCAAAGAAAACTAATTTGCGCTTAGTTTCAGCAATAAAAACTAAATTGGAAATATAATATTAATACATGCCTAAAGAACCAAGGAGTTAGCTTTTGGTATATTCAATTTGGCAACGATTACTCTTGCGGAGAATTAGAATTGAAAGCAAATGGTAATTCTTGGAGTAATGGAGGGGGTAACTTTTACTCCATTTTCAAGATTATCGTAAAATTCATATAAAACATTGGGTGTGATATTGACATTAGGATGAGGCTTGAAGGCCAAAGCAATCAATCCAAAATGACGGCCATCATTTGAGGAATAATCGCAAGTATTGGGATCGAAACGGTCGTAACGTGCGGTTAATGCTATTTTAGGATTAAAATAATAGGTACCAAAAACGGATACTCCAAACCCAAGTTTATTTTCGTAAATCGAATCGGATTGATTTTTACTACCATTAGATAAACTACTTAGGTACCCTTCAACACCAATTGAAAACTTTTCTTTTACACTCTTCCCCACAAAAAGGGCAAAGGTAGATCCATTGTTTTTGAGGCTTTCTAAAGTGAAAATATTTTGTATTTCAGGCTGCTCAAAGAAATCGTAATAAGCAGTTATCGTGAAGTTATTGGGCCAGGGCAAACGCATGAGTTTTTTTTAAAGAAAAGTGCTAGAGTTTAATTTTTAATGAAGGATGAGTGGAAGTGAGAGGAGGGAGAAAGAATTTCTGATAAGTTTAGTTTTCTATTGGTAAGATTGAATATCGTATTCATGGACTGAAAGTAGAATCAATGTAAAAAGCAAAATAAATAGGTTTTTTCTTTAATACGTAATGAGGTAAAAAGCAAAAGCAGGTCATTGCGACCTGCTTTCTTCAAATTCTTACGGTTGTAAGTTTTCTTGGAGCGGTGCACTTTGTGCCTGGGTTGGGGACTTCCGAAAATTTCAATCTCTATCTCTCGCGAGGCTTTTCGATTGGCTTTAAGGTAGCTTTCTTGAGAATTCATTGCTTTCATTTTAAATATCGATATAAATAATTTTGGCAAAATTACTATAAATATTTGGGTTAATGCCTAATAATAAGTTTTTTATAGCAAAAGAATAGGAGTTGATTTATAGTTTAGGAGCTCAAGATTTTGATAAAGACAGAATTTGGAAGTTCTTTTGTCTTTACGTTCATCTTTTTAAGTTGTGTGATGAATTCATTGAAGTCTTTATTTGAGCTCCGCCAATTAAACTGATCACTTGAAATTTGATTGTTATTGACATGTTTAACAAAAATTTGTCGAGGAGATTTCTCATTGTAAAGGATCAATGTGATGTTTGAAATTTCAATGTTTTTTTTATAAATATCAGCAAGCAAAAAGTTTTGAATGCAAAGTCGGGTGGGAGTGATACTAAAGGTTTTTCCTCTAAACAAGATTAAAATTGGGAACAATACAAGGAAAATAATATTGAGTACAACGTTATCAAATATAACATCCATTAGAAATAAGATGACAGGAAAACCCACCAAAAACTGCAAAAGATGTATCCAATTAAAGGCTCCTGAATAGTACAGTTTTCGCTCTGCAATATTTGGATCAAATTTCTTATTCGATGTGTTAGCAAGTATGGGTTGTAAAGGATTGAGATTTTCAGGATTTTGATTTAAAAGTAAACAAAGCTTTTCAAACAATTCAGGAAATTCTGTTTTAAACTGTGAAGGTCTTTCAAAGAAATTTTCGATGCAAACAGCAAAAAACTCTTCAAAATTTGCTTTTGCATATTTCCGTAACATGCTGTTCTGTTTGTGATTGAGTTCGCTAAAGTCGATTTTTCCACGCAATTGCATTTGAGCGAAGTGAAAATTGAACAATGAATGGTTTTCGTCTCCCATTAAGGCATCAAATCGTAAGGCATGCGCCATTTCATGCAGTCCTAAATTGATGCCGTCGTCTTCTATTTTATAGCCGGTTTGAAAATCCTCGAAGGAAAGTAAAATGGCTCCGTTTAGATTCACTTCTCCCTTGTGAAACTCTTTGTTTATTGGAGAATAATAAGCTTTGGGAAATAGGTATATTCTGGTGAAATGATTCAACAAGAAGTTGTTAAGACCAAAAGTTACTTGAACTGCAGCAGCTGCAATTTTTACTTTATGATACAAACCAATGGTCTGGTTGGGATGCGATAGGAATTCCTTTTCAAGAATAAACTTTACAACTCTTAATTCAAACGAGTGTTTTAAATTGGGGGGTAAATTTCTATAATATGAAATCTCACTTAAAGAGTGCTGGATATCATAAATGTTTCGTTGTAAGTACGCACGGTTTTTAAATAGTCTAATCAACGCAAATAAATCAAACTCTCGTTTAAAGACAAGTAAGGTAAATAAACTCATGGCCAAGAATGACACAAATGCTACGATTATGATTGTAACAATGATTTCGATATAGGCATCCATGAGATGATGTTAGTTTTTAAGGTATAAAAACAGCTTAAAATACAATAATTTAACCTTTTAGTGATTATTCGATATTTGATTTCTTATTATCTGAATTGAGCCATTCTTCAAAAAGTTTGTACCCAATCGACATCACAATGGCTCCTGTGAATAACCCCAAAAATCCTGAAAGCATAAAACCGCCAATCACGCCAATGAAGATAACCAGCATGGGAACGGGAGCCCCTTTCCCTAATAGTAAGGGCTTAAGAACGTTATCTGATAAGCCTGCTATCACGATGAGCAAGGCCCAAACGATGGAAGGCACCAATTCATGGGTTGAGAAAATATAGACAATGATGGGTACGGTAACTATAATTACAGGTAATTGTAAAACTGCAAGCACAAATATCAATAATGTCCATATCCCTGCGTAGGGTACGCCCGCAATAATGAGAATGATAGCGTGCAAAATGGCTAAAATTAGGGCTACACCAAGCACTCCCTTTACAACATTGTTTACGGTTTTGGTCACAATTTCAGTCATTTCATCCCCTTTATCTCCTGCAAGCTTCCTGAACAATTTGCGCGACGACTCACTGGCACCATTGATTACAAGCAATATTCCTGCAATGATAAGGGAGAATATAATTTGAATAACCCCACTGGCTGCTCCTAAAATTCCCTTGACAATTTTACTTACTGCATTGGTGATTTGGTCGTTATATTTCAAAAGGGTTTGCTCAAAATTATTGGCAAAAGCACTCCATAGATCAAAAATTTTATTTCCGATTAAAGGAAGTTCCTTCACCTTTTCGTTTGGCGCTGAAATGGTCAACCGACCTTCGTCAAATGCGGTTTTTAACTCCATAACTTCCTCAATCAGTGAATCGATGAGTAAGGAGGCAGGAAGGAGAATCAAAGTTAAAATGCTAAAAACTAATATAAAAGAAGCCAATTTAGGTTTGTTTCCAAGTTTTTTTGCCAACCCATTGTGAAGGGGAAACAGAGCCATAGCTAAAATGAAGCTCCACAAAACAATATTCACAAATGGGGAAATAATCAGCAAACACCAAACTATAATTAGTAGCAATACCAGAAGCCGAATGGTGGATTCGTAAATTGTTGAATTTGAGTTTTGTGTGGTCATGGGGTTGATTTGATTTTAGGTTTATTCAATTGGTAAACACGGCCATAAAAGTACTAAATGTTCAGCAATATAACAATTTAGTAATTAGATTGGTTTAAGTCTAAAATGTATATTTAAATTTACCACATAGAAACATAGACTAAAGCCATTAGATTAAATATTCAGCAGGTTGAAACTGTTGATTGCGTTGATAAGGAATATATCCGGCTTCTCTAATGGCAATTTGAATTCCTTCAGCATCAAATTTATGGTCAGCACCTGCAACTGAAACTACGTTTTCTTCAATCATGATGCTTCCAAAATCGTTGGCACCGGCATGAAGACACAATTGTCCAATCTCTTTACCCACGGTAAGCCAACTGGCTTGAATGTTGGGAATGTTGGGCAACATCATTCTACTGATGGCAATAAAACGGATGTATTCGTCGGCGCTAACGCTGAAATCGCGTTTTAAACGTTTTTTTAGAACTGTGCCTTCACTTTGAAATGGCCAAGGAATGAAACTAATAAAACCCACAGCGCCTTTAGGTCGCTTGGCTTGCACCTCACGGGCTCTAATCAGATGTTCAAAACGTTCTTCGAGGGTTTCAACGTGACCTAACATCATGGTTACGGAGGTAGTGAGTCCCAATTGATGCGCCTCTGCCATTACATCAAGCCATTGGTCGGCGGTACATTTGTTTTTTGAAATTTCGGCTCTCACACGATCCACCAAGATTTCGGCACCTGCTCCTGGGAGGCTGTCAAGTCCAGCTTTGATAAGTCTTTCAAGGGTTTCGCGGTAAGTTAGTTTGCTGACCTTTGAGATATGTGCAATTTCGGGAGGTCCAAGGGCATGGAGTTTAATTTCAGGATATCGACTTTTGAAACCTGCAAAAAGTTCCTCATAATATTCAATGCCTAAATCAGGATGTAAACCACCTTGCAACAGCAATTGGCGACCTCCTAAAGCATACAGTACTTTTACTTTTTCTTCATATTCTGGCCATGAAGTGATATAAGCTCTTTTTGAGTTTTTGCTGGCATAAAAGTTACAAAACTGACAGCCACTATCACAAACATTGGTATAATTCACATTTCGATCGATGATCCAGCCAACCTTTGGTTCAGGATGCAATTTCATTCTTATGGCATGTCCTATGGCCATAAGTTCGGTAGTGCTTAGGTTTTTGTATAAGAATATTCCTTCTTCAGAGGTTAGGAACTCTCCAGAAAGAGCCTTGTTAACGAGGGTTTCAGTTTGCATTATGTAGCTTAATTGGGTAGTATTTCATTGCTTTTTATTTGAAAAATGCCTTTAAAACACTCAAATAAAAAATCTATTTTTACGGCTTCAAAAATAAGCAAAAGCATGCTTTCATTTTTGTTTATGTCAATTATCACCCATTTGAATTATGAGTATTCGTATCAATAAAATTGAGCGCATTGAGGCTCAAAAAAATAGATTGATTTTAATTAATCATTCCCATCAGATTCCATCTGATGCTTTATCCGCTGAGGAGGCCCATTATTTTCATTCACGCTTTAACGATGAAAACCAATTATTGGTATTCAATCGATATGGTTATGTAGTTTGTGTACAGTATGTTAAGCTTGAAAATCCTGTGCATATTTATCATGAGACTTTAAGGCGATTGGGCAATTCCGTACTTTCAAGTCTTCAGTCTTATGCAGTGGAGCAGTTGCAGGTTGAAGACCGATGCGAAGGAAACGCTTCCTTATTTTTGCTTGAAGGAATGGCTTTGGGGAGTTATAAGTTTAATAAGTATAAAACCAAAAAAACGGAGAAGCCCAGTCTAAAAGAATTGGATCTTTTTGCCCATACAATTCCCAACGAGCACATTCAACTACTTAATATTCAAGTGGAAGCTACCATTTGGTGTAGAGATTTATTGAACGAACCCCAACTCAAAATCAATGCAATCACTTTGACAGAAGAATTTCAAAGAATGAGTGAATTGGCAGGGTTTGACATCGAGATTTTCAATAAAAGTAAGATTGAAAGCTTAAAAATGGGAGGCTTGTTAGGGGTCAACAAAGGAAGTGTTATTCCACCCACCTTTAGCATCATGACCTGGAAGCCGACCAATGCCATCAATGATAAACCCATTATTTTTGTGGGTAAAGGAGTGGTGTTCGATACGGGAGGTTTAAACTTAAAAACGGGTGATTTTATGACCCAAATGCACATGGACATGGGCGGCGCTGCCGCTGTAGCAACGGCGCTTTTTGCCATAGCAAAAGCCAAGTTGCCTGTGTATGTGATGGCAATGGTACCCGCTACCGACAATCGACCAGGTAACGAAGCCATCACTCCCAACGATATTCTTGTAATGCACAACGGAACCACTGTGGAGGTACTCAATACCGATGCCGAAGGCCGACTTATCCTTGCCGATGCGTTGAGTTATGCTCAAAATTATAATCCTCAATTGGTCATTGATTTGGCCACCCTCACCGGAGCTGCTGCCCGAGCCATTGGCAAATATGGAATCGTAGCCATGCGCAATTCTACTGCTGACCTTTTGCCTCTGGCTCTCAGTGGTGATCAAGTTTATGAGCGTTTGGTTGAATTTCCGATGTGGAATGAGTATGACGAATTAATAAAATCGGAGGTTGCCGATCTTAAAAATATTGGAGGTGCTGAGGCTGGCGCAATTACAGCAGGCAAGTTTTTGGAGCATTTTGTGGACTATCCTTGGATTCATCTCGACATCGCTGGGCCTGCAATGCTTTCTGCTGACGACTCCTACCGAACTAAAGGTGGCCCCGGTGTAGGAACGCGTTTACTTTTTAATTTTATCTTGAATCTTGCTAATCAAAATCAATAATTTCTCGCATCATGGAACAAGAATTAGAAATGCGTCCAAAAGTTAAAGTGGGTATCACTCATGGCGACTACAATGGAATAAGTTACGAAATCATTCTGAAAACCTTTCTTGATCCGAGGGTTTTCGAGTTTTGTATCCCTATTTTATATGGATCATCCAAGCTGGCAAGCTATTTTAAGAAGTCGTTTCCTGCTGCCAACATTATTTTCAACACCATTCAGCATCCTGGTCAGGCAGTGGAAAATAAGCTCAATATTATCAATGTATATAACGAAGAGGCTAAGGTTGACATTGGATTGGCAACACCGTTGGCTGGTCAGTTGGCTTTTGATGCCTTAGAAGCAGCATCCAAGGATTTGGGTAAAGGTATTGAAGTGCTGGTAACTGCACCCATAAATAAGGACAACATTCAAAGCGATAATTTTAAATTTCCTGGACATACAGAATATTTGGCAGAGAAATTTGGAAAAGGTCAGGAGTTAATGATTCTCACTTCAAGTTTGATGAAAGTTGCTTTGGTGACAGGTCATCTACCTGTGAATCAGGTTAGCAAATTTTTGTCGAAGGAATTGATAGTGAAAAAACTTCGCATTTTTGAAAAAAGCCTTAAAGTAGATTTTGCCATTCGCAAAGCTCGTATTGCGGTACTTGGAATGAATCCCCATGCTGGAGATAATGGTTTATTGGGCTTAGAGGAGCGAGAAATTATTATTCCCGCGCTCGATGAAGCTCGTGAACAAGGTATTTTGGCTTTTGGGCCATTCTCGTCTGATGGTTTTTTTGGAGTTTCTGATTACCGTAAGTACGATGGTATTTTAGCTATGTATCACGATCAAGGATTGATTCCTTTTAAGACATTGAGTTTTGACGATGGCGTTAATTTTACCGCAGGTTTAAGCATCATTCGCACCAGTCCCGATCATGGAACGGGTTATAATATTGCTGGAAAAAATCTTGCCGAACCCGATTCTTTTAGAGCAGCCATTATGCAAGCCATCGATATTTTTCGGAACCGCACCGAATGGAACGAAATATCTGCCAATCCATTAGGCTTTGCAAGTTTCAATAATATGCCCGATCAATCCATTCAGGACATTACTCCTGAAGGTGGGGACGATTTATAACTCCAAAGTGAATACCTATCCCATAACCGAAATTGCAAAAACCTGCAACGGAAGCCTCCAAATAAATGCTCCCGAAAATGTAGTTATTGATGATCTTCTTATCGATAGTCGCAAACTCATTAGTACGCATAGAAGTTTGTTTATTGCTCTCAAAACCAAAAGCAATGATGGACACTTATATATTGAGGAATTAGTTGAAAAAGGGGTTCTAAATTTTATCGTTGAAGTATTGCCAGGAAATTGGGATCAACTAAAAGCCAATTTTGTTTTAGTAAAAAGCAGTCTTGCTGCCATGCAAAGTATCGCAGCTGCTCATCGAAAGAAGTTTAATATTCCAATTATCGGTATTACAGGTAGCAATGGAAAAACCATTGTTAAAGAATGGATTTATCAGGTTTTACAATCGGATCACAAGATTTGCCGAAGCCCAAAAAGTTACAATTCGCAGTTGGGAGTTCCATTGTCAGTTTTTCAGCTCCAAGCCGAAGATCAGTTGGGCGTGTTTGAGGCCGGAATTTCACAGCCTGACGAGATGCTACGTTTGGAACAAGTTATAAAACCAAATATCGGAATTTTTACCAATATTGGGGATGCCCACCACCAGCATTTTGTTGATATGCGACAAAAGGTGAACGAAAAGCTGAATCTTTTTGTTAAGTCCAAGGTGCTTATATTTTGTCGCGATCATACCGATATTACAGACCGAATTTATAATTTAGAACTTTTCAAAAACAAAACTTTACTCGATTGGAGTCGAAAAAATAAATCAGCTTCGCTTTTTATTCAAGAAATTACTGTCGCAGAAGGATTTACAATAATTAATGCTAATCGAAATGGTCAAACTTTGACCATAAAAATTCCTTTTGTGGATGAAGCGAGTCTTGAAAACGCAATGCACGTATGGATTCTGCTGCTTCACTTAGGTTTGTCACAAGACGACATTTATCAGCGCATGTTGAAATTGAGTCCCATTGCTATGCGGATGGAACTGAAGGAAGGCATAAATCAATGTTCGGTAATTAATGACAGTTATAATTCAGATTTCAATGGTTTTATTATTGCCCTTGATTTCCTATTTCAACAGCAGCAACATCAACGAAAAACAGTAATACTTTCAGATATTTTACAAAGTGGAAAAGAACCCCAACAACTCTACCGAGAAGTAGCTAATGCTCTTAGGTTAAGAAAAATCCATCGCTTTATAGGAATTGGGCCGACCTTAAAATTGAATAAGCATTTGTTTGAAGGAGAATGTCATTTTTATGATTCAACCAGCGATTTTTTGCTCTATTTCCCTTTCAGTACCTTCCGTGACGAGACCATTCTTCTAAAAGGAGCTCGCGATTTTGAATTCGAGAAAATAAATCGAATGCTGAGTCGAAAAATGCACCAAACGCGCCTCGAGGTGGATTTGAACAGCATGCTTCATAACTATAAATATTTCAAGAGTAAGCTCAACCCTGAAACGAAAATTATGATCATGGTGAAGGCTTTCAGTTATGGAAGTGGTAGTTTTGAAGTAGCCAATTTGTTGCAGTTTCATCATGCCGATTACCTTGCTGTGGCCTATGCTGATGAAGGAATAGAACTGCGGAGAACGGGTATTCGATTGCCCATAATGGTTATGAATCCTGAATTAGACGCCTTAGAATCCATTATAAATCACCAACTGGAACCCGAGATTTATAGTTTCACGATTTTAAATCAATTAATTCAGAAGATTGACGATCAGTTGGTTCCAGCTAATAAGCCCATTGGAATTCATTTGAAAATAGAAACGGGCATGCATCGTTTGGGTTTTGATGCTCACGAAATTGAGGAACTTATCAAAATATTAAAACATCAAGATCGAATTATTATAAAAAGTATTTTTTCGCACCTTGTAGCCAGCGACGACGTACGTTTCGACGATTTTACCCGTCAACAAATAGCCACTTTTCATCAACTTGCGAATCAAATAATGAATTCGTTCAATTATCCGATAATGAAGCATATTGCCAATTCTGCAGCCATTGTTTTACATCCTGAGGCGCAAATGGATATGGTACGATTGGGCATAGGTTTGTATGGCATTGCCGCCAATGAAGATCGGCAAACCGAATTGCAGGTTGTTAGTAGTTTGTACACCATCATTTCTCAAATAAAGCATATTCAACCTGGCGAAAGCGTGGGATACAACCGCACTTTTGTGGCTGATAGATCTATGCGAATAGCAACCCTACCCATAGGATATGCTGATGGCTACAACCGACGCTTTGGAAATGGAGTGGGAAAAGTAAAAATAGCCAACCAACTACTGCCTGTTATTGGGAATGTTTGTATGGATATGTGCATGGTTGACCTAGGCGAAGTGGAAGCCCAAGAAGGAGATGAGGTGTGTATTTTTGGCCAAAATCCAGATTTGACAGCTCTTGCTCAAAGCATTGGAACCATTCCTTATGAGTTGCTAACCTCGGTATCTTCAAGGGTTAAAAGGATTTATGTCCAAGAATAAACACTTTTAATTTGTTTTGTTTTTTTTATTTATTTGAATTAATAAATATCTATATTTGTCGATAACTAAATTAGGATTGAAATATTACCTTTGAAAAGGGATAGAAAATCCTTAAATTGCACAATTATTAAATATTTTATTAACTTTAAATTTAAACTATGAAAGCAACTTTACTTTTAACATTAGGTTTGACGGTAGGTGCTTTGGGTTTTTCCCAATCGCTGTATCGTACCGATTTCAACGCAGCCAAAGCAAAAAGTGCTCAAGCAAATCTTGATTTAGCACAAGGAACTGGCGCTGGTCCAGTACTCCAAAACAAAAGTTCGAAATCCATTTCCAGCATTGGGATTGGTTATTCTGGAAATGTTTACACTTCTTTGGTTGAGACTCAACACAGCTTAACTGCTCATGAAGGCCTTAACATCATTCAACTGATTCACCGTGCCAAAGTTGGCGATCATGCTGCTATCAGCTCAGGCGACATTATGTCAACGGTGTCTTATGATGGTGGAGCTACATGGAATTCAAAATTAGTGATTAGCAATGCCACTGGTAAAGGAAATCGTTACCCCAGTGGAGCCATTTTTAATCCTACCGGAAATACGGTTGCCAATCAAGCCTATACCGTTTTCGCTGGTCCTGCAACCGATGGCACAAATTGGTCTAACAACTTCGTAGGAAGTATGCGTTTAGACAGCAGCTTCAACTCTACCCAATATAAGACTGCTAATGGTAGCTTGGTACGTCACGGAATGGTGGCCAATTCTGATGGTAAAGCTCATGTAATAGGTTCTGCTTATACCTCAACCGCTGTAGGCTCTGGTTATGCTTATAATCTTGATACTCTCTACCTTTATACAGGTAATTATAATGCTACCAATCACAATTTTGATTGGACTGTTAATTCATTTAAACCTTCTTTTGTGATTGAATCCGATGGTGGAGAGGCTGCAACAGTTTACGAATTTAACATGGCTTGGTCTGCAGATGGTGTTACTGGCTACTATTGGACTTTAGGTCGTATGACCGCCACCGATACTCGTGGATATATGCCACTGGTATGGAAAACTACCAACAGCGGTGGTACATGGACATTAATGCCTATCTTTGATTTCTCTACTCTTTCAGTAATTACCGACGAATTGCAACCCATGAAAGGTACCACTCAAAGTCGTCCTTACTTTAATAGTACTGATGGTGTTGTGGACGCTAATGGCAATTTGCATTTAGTAAGTATGATTCGTGCTGCATCTTCTAATCATGACGATTCTTTGGGGTATTCATATTATGTGGCTAACAGCAATTTGGTAAATCCTATTTTTGACGTTTACACCACTACTGCTGGTTCATGGAATGCCCTAAAATTGGGAGATGTTTACACCATTGCAGTACCTGCAGCTGAATCTGGATTTGGTACTGGTAGTAATGCTCAAGGTTGGGATATGCGTTTGCAAGCAGGTATCAATGCTGCTGGAAACAAAATATTTGCTTCTTGGACTGATACCGATACCTCTATTGCCACCGTGGGAACAGCAGGCTTACCTCTAAATCTATTCCCTGATTTGATAGTTGCTGCTTGGGATATCACCAATGATAAGCGCTTCCCTGCTACTAACTACTCAATAAATACTAACTTTTATGGTGATATCTTTTATCATTATATGGCTCCTCAAGTATTTACCAACGGTGAAACCTACACCGTTCATATTTCAGAACTTGACATTACTTCCGATCCTTTAAATCCTGTACCTCATAATTATTTGTCTGGTGTTACTATGTCAAATAGTGATTTTACCAGCAATATAGGCTTCAATGAAGTAAAAAATCAAAAAGTGGTTGTTGGCCAAAACCGTCCCAATCCATTCAATGGAAGTACTATGGTTGATGTAACTTTAAATGGAACTCAAAATGTTTCTATTGAAGTGATTAACGTAGCTGGACAAAAGGTTTGGACTCGTAACTATGGCATCCGTACTCAAGGTACCCACAATTTCCAAATCAATGCAAGTGATTTAAATGCAGGAATGTATTTCTATACAGTTCGTGTTGGAGAACAAAGTGTTACTCGCAAAATGATTGTTAAATAATACCAATCGTTATTATATTTTAGTGCAAACTAAAATATAATTTTACAATGGTCAATGCCGATATGGCTTGAAAAATTTCAATACGGCTTAGCCGAGATTGAAGTATTTTAAATGCATCTTCGGTATAATATTCACACCACACAACACAAGAGGCGGTTTCTTTCGGGAAGCCGCTTTTTTTTGTGTGATTGAGCAAATGATTTGTACCTTTGTTTCATGTTTGAAAGCTTTAATAATTATTTAAATCAAATTGTAGATAAGCCTCAAAATGCTACTTTTTTGCTAGCAGTGAGTGGCGGAATTGACAGCATGTGCATGCTTGAGTTATTCAGGCAAAGTTCCTTTTCTTTTGCAGTAGCCAATATTAACTATAACCTTAGAGGACAAGAGTCGCTGTTTGAACATCAATTTGTGGCTGATTTTTGTAATAAATTTAAAATTCAAATTTTTCAAAAAACTTTTGATACAAAAACCTTAGCCGAAGTACAAAAAATAGGTATTCAAGAATTGGCACGCAAACTTCGTTACGAATGGTTTGATGAAATGAGAAGAGAAGGTAGCTTTGACTTTATTGCCACTGCTCACCACCTCGACGATCAAGCAGAAACGATGCTTTTTAATCTTGCCCGCGGTACGGGTATTGCCGGGTTACATGGCATTAAGGCAAGAAGAGGCTATATTATTCGACCGTTGATGTTTGCTGACAGAGCTCAAATACAAAGCTTTGTTGAGAGTTGTAATATTCCTTTTTGCAACGATTCTTCGAATCAAAGTATCAAATACAGTCGCAATTATATACGTCATAACGTCCTATCTGCTCTCAAAGTTCGGAATCCTAAGGTATCATTTCAAATGAATCGTTCGGCCAATTTAATCAGCGAATGGGAAGACTATACCCAAGCCAAGCTTAGAGAAGAAGTGATAGAATGGATTTTGCCCAGTGACCAATTGATGAAAATTTCGTTGGAGAAAGTGACTCAAAGTAATCATAAATCATTGGTACTGTTCTTTCTACTGCAACACTATGGATTTCAACATTCTCATATCGACAATTTAATTGAACTTTTAAGTCAGCATAAAACTGGAACAAAGGTACAATCGGCAACCCATCAGATCATTATTGAGCGGAGTTACTTGCAGTTGGAATTGCTCCAAAAGCCAAGAATGCCCGATGTTTTTCTACACAGTTTTTCCGATTTGCAAATCTTTGATTTTACCGTGGAGGATTGCAACGAGTTGAACATCCACAACACAGATCCAAATATTGCTTATCTCAATGCAGATTTGCTGGTTTTTCCTCTAAAATTAGGCCCTTGGCAGCAAGGCGATCGGTTTTTTCCTTTGGGCATGAATGGCAGTAAATTGCTAAGCGATTTTTATGTAGATTTAAAATTGTCGCAACAGAAAAAGGAAGCCCAACTGCTATTAAAATCAAATGATGAAATAGTTTGGATTGTTGGACGACGCATCGATCAAAGGTTTTCAATACAATCCAATAATCAAAAAATAATAAAATTGACCTACCATGGCCATCGTAAAAAGTCTTAAAGGTATCGAACCAAAATTTGGGAAAGGATGCTTCCTCGCTGAAACTGCTGTAGTTATAGGAGATGTAGTGATGGGCGATCATTGCAGTATCTGGTTTAGCGCTGTCATTCGTGGCGATGTTCACAGCATACGAATTGGCAATTATGTCAATATTCAAGACAATGCCACAGTGCATGCGACTTATCAAAAGAGCCCAACTTCCATCGGAAATCATGTAAGTATCGCCCACAATGCCGTGGTTCATGGTTGCACCATTCACGATCATGTTTTAGTGGGCATGGGAGCCATTATTATGGATGATGCCGTCATCGAAAGCAATTGTATCATAGCACCCGGCGCTGTGGTTACTAAGGGAACTCGTGTGGAAAGTGGAAGTATTTATGCCGGAATGCCTGCTAAAAAGATAAAAAGCATCGATCCAAAACTTACTGAAGGAGAGATTAATAGAATTTCAAATAGCTATAAAATGTATGCCTCTTGGTATCAAGATGAGGAATCTATAATCCCATACTAAATCCAACTTCGATGCGTGGATTGATACCGAAAATGAAATCGCTTCTTTGTAAATCGAAAAGTATTAAGACATAAGAGTAGGCAGAACTCGATATCCAACTCCGATAACCTCCTCCCGCAAAAAACTGATTGTCGCCAAGCCAATCTTTGGGCATGGGCGTTAGATTATAAACGTCTTGAATAAAGAGACGTTGAATTTCAACATGAGCAAAAAAGTTTTCGTAAATAACATATTGACCAAAGCCTCTAACCCCTATAGTTGAACCACTTATTGACGGTTTATAATAATTATCTTTAAAATAAGTATAATCAACCCCCAATCCTAAAGTCAATTTTTCGTTGATATTATAATATAGTATTGGAGCAACCTGCACATATGTGTAACTTCCAAATCCTAAACTAAAATTTCCTCCAATACTTGTTTTCTCAAAAAAAGAATCAAATTTTGATTGAGCAAACGTATTTCCAATAGGAACGATAGTTGAAATTAGAAGGAATATATACAGTTTTAGCATTTAGATTATTGGCTTTTTACTTTATTGTTGACCATGGGCAAATATATCAATATTTATAACTTCTCTTTAATTACATTGGAAAGCGTAAATATTCATTTTCAATGACTGATAACGAATGGGTTAAACTTTAAGTATATTATTCAATTATTTTGATTTTTTTTTGCATTGACAAAATTATTTGCCTGCAATCGACTCGATACTAAATAATTTTTGTATTATTGAAGACCAAAATAATTTTTGCTATTTCTTTAAAAATCATAAAACTGATGATTATAAGTTTTCCTTATTTGGTATTGTAATACCTAATTGGTATTTTTGCAGCGCAATTTAAAATGAATCTAAATAAATATAGTATATGTTCGAGGAATACAACCCGTTGAAAAACAAAATTTTCAGAATCATCGACAACGATGGAAAGGTAATCAATAAAAAGTATATGCCCGAAGTGGAGGATACCACTATAGTGAAGGCATACAAAGACATGCTTTTTGCCCGCACTGCTGATTTGCTTACCGTAAATTACCAACGACAAGGTCGAATTTTCACCTATCCGCCCAACTATGGTCAGGAAGCAATCTCAGGCGCAGTTGCACAAATTATTGGTAAAGAAGATTGGTTGGTGCCTGCCTTTCGTGAATTGGGAACTTGGCTAGCCAAAGGGGTTACTTTGAAAGAAATATTCCTCTATTATATGGGAAATGAGGATGCTTGTAAATTTGAAGGAGCCACCAATACTGTTCCTTTTGCAGTGCCCATTGCCAGCCAACTGCTCCATGCCACAGGAATTGGCTATGAAATAAAATTGAATAAGAAAAAGCAAGTTGTTTTTACATTTGTTGGAGATGGAGGAACCAGTGAAGGCGATTTTCATGAAGCAGTAAATTTTGCTGGTGTTTGGAAAGTTCCTGTAATTTTTATTGTTCAAAATAATCAATACGGAATTAGTACACCTACCTCAGTACAAACCGCGTCACAAAGTATTGCCATTAAATCAGTGGCTTATGGTATTCGTGGAATTCAAGTGGATGGAAACGATTTCTTTGCCATGTATGCAGCGGTTAAAGAATCCTATAAAATTGCCATGGAAAATGGCGAACCAGTTTTGATTGAGGCAGTTACATATCGTAAAGGTCCCCATACCACCAGTGATGATCCAACAAAATACCGCACCAAAGAAGAGGAAGAGAAGTGGGATGCGACGGATCCCATGCGTCGATTAAAAGCATTTATGGAATCAAAGAAAATATTTGATTTTGACGAAGAAAAACTTATTGCCGATTATCGCAAAGAAGTGGATCGCCAATTTGTAGCAGCCGAAAACTATTCTGCTTATCCTGTGGAGGATGTTTTTAAATACCAATACGTTGAAATGCCTGAAGACTTGAAAGAGCAACAACGTAAATACGAAAAGTACTTGGCTTGGAAAGCAACAGCGGTTAAATAATTGTTTTAAAAGAAATTGTAATAGAAATGAAGATAATGAATCTTGTCAATGCCATCAATAATGCATTAGACATAAAACTCAAAGAAGACAAAAGAGTATTGGTTTACGGTCAGGATGTTGGTGTTGAAGGAGGGGTGTTTAGAGTTACCGAAGGCCTTCAATTGAAACATGGTAAAGAACGTGTTTTTGATTCTCCCTTGGCAGAATCAGGCATTGTTGGTACTGCGGTTGGAATGACCATGGCCGGACTGCGTCCAGTGGTGGAAATGCAATTTTCAGGTTTTGTATATCCTGCTTTTAATCAGATTATTAGTCATGTGGCTCGGATGCATAACCGCAGTCGTGGACGCTATCCAATGAGCATGGTTATTCGCATGCCTTACGGTGGTGGTATCAATGCTTTAGAGCATCATAGCGAAAGTTTTGAAGCTGCCTTTGCACATATCCCGGGATTAAAGGTGGTAATTCCTAGCACTCCGCATGATGCAAAAGGTTTGTTAATTTCGGCCATAGAGTCACCCGATCCTATTATTTTCATGGAGCCCAAGCGAATTTATCGAGCTATTAAGCAAGAAGTTAATGAAGATAAATATAATGTTCCTATTGGTAAGGCAGCTGTTTTGCAACAAGGTACTGATGTTACAGTGGTAGCCTATGGCGCCATGATTCGTGAAGTGCAAAAAGCCATTGTTTTGGCAAAGCAAGCAGGAATATCGGTGGAACTGATCGATCTCCGCACCATTTATCCCATGGACAAAGAGACCATTCTCAACTCTGTGCGCAAAACCGGACGCATTATCACCGTGACTGAGGGCGTTCGTAGTTTTGGCGTAGCCTCTGAAATTAGCCAGGTGGTGAGCGAAGAAGCATTCCTCTCCTTGGAAGCTCCTCCAAAACGCGTGACAGGTTTTGATACCATTGTTCCTTTGCCTAAAGGCGAATTTCATTATTTGCAAGATGCTCATAAAATTTTCTACGAGATTGAGCAAACAGTGAAGTTCTAAATGAATTTTATTTAATTGAATTTAAAGTACTTATAAAAATAGAATGTTAGCAGTTTTTTTTCTAAATACATTTTGTAAAAGGTAGAGCAGCAAGCATTCAATGAATTTAAAATAAGAAGAAAAATGAAGTATATTTTTAAATTTCCCGATATCGGAGAAGGCCTCGATGAAGGAATTATTGTTGCATGGCTCATTAAAAAAGGTCAAGCTGTAAAGGTTGGCGATGCATTGGTAACCATGGAAACGGATAAAGTTGTAACCGATATTCCTGCTCCAAAGGATGGAATCATATCCAATACCTTTGGAAAAGTAGGAGAAACCATTCATGTGGGTGAAGCCCTTGTGGAGATTGAGTTGGAAGGCATTGAAGGAGCTCAAGCTCAAGACGAAAACCTAAAGGTTGAAGCAGTGGAAGAAGAAGGTGCCGGCGTGGTGGGTACTCTCGAAATTGCTGGAAATAATGCTGTATTGTCGGCAAGTACCGAAGGAGTAGTCGCTGAAAATTCCAGTAAATTGTTGAATCGTAAAGCTTTGGCAACTCCTGTAGCTCGAGCTATGGCTAAGGATTTGGGGGTTGACATAAATTCTGTCAAAGGAAGTGGTCCCGCGGGTAGAGTGATGAAGGAGGATATTATTAACTTCAGCAAGCAAAAAAGCAATTATAGTCAAGCGCCAAAATCTGGAGTTAGCCTCACCGAAAATAGTGCTGAGGTGGAAGTGGTGCAAATGAGTCAAATACGCAAAACCATTGCTAAGAATATGATTCAAAGCAAGCATAATGCTGCGCACATGACTTTGTTTGAAGAAGTTGAGATTTCAGAGTTGGATCGTGTGCGGGCTAAATTTAAGAAACCATTCGCCGACAAAGGCGCTAAGCTTACCTATCTTGCTTTTGTGATTAAAGCCGTGGCTTTATCCCTTAAAAAATTCAAAGCATTGAATGCTGAGATGGATATGGAAAAAGGTATCATGATTTACAAGCATTTTTACAATATTGGTATTGCCGTGGACACCGACAAAGGATTAGTGGTTCCTGTAATTCGTAATGCCGACAAGATTTCTATCTTTGAAATTGCGCTAAAAATTTCTGAATTTTCTGAAAAAGCCCGACTGGGTCAGATTACTTTAGACGATATGAAAGATGGTTCTTTTACCATCACCAGTTATGGTAGCATTGGCGGTCTTTTTGCAGTGCCTGTAATTAATTATCCCCAAGCAGGAATTTTAGGAGTGGGACGTATCACCCAACAACCCGTGGTTAAAGATGGACAATTGGCTGTGGGAACTGTAATGCCCCTTTCGCTCTCAGTAGATCATCGCATTGCGGATGGCGGAGAAACGGCTCGTTTTATCAATCAGGTGATGGCTTATTTGGCTGAACCCGTAAGTTTAATCATGGATTAATTGTATAATAGATTAAAAAACAAAAAGATATGTACGATTTAGTAATCATAGGATCAGGACCTGCTGGTTATGTTTCTGCCATTAGGGCTGGACAAATGGGATTAAAAACTGCCATTATCGAAAAAAATGTGATCGGTGGAATGTGCCTCAATTGGGGTTGTATTCCTTCCAAAGCCATCATGGAAAGTGCCAAACTCTTTGACCGCATTGCTAACGACAGCAATCGATTTGGAATTGATGGTATAGATAAAAAAGCCATCTCTTTTAATTGGAATAAAGCCGTTAAACGGAGCGATGGAATTGTAAAAAAGCTAACCACCGGAGTTGGATTCCTTCTTAAGAAAAATGGTATCGAAGTGATTGAAGGTGAGGCTAAAATATTATCGGCCAATAGTGTTTATGTTTCCAATAGAACGATTGAAACCAAACATATCATGATTGCTACCGGAAGCAAATCGCCCGAAGTTATGAGCTCCATTGAAGCATTTGTTTTGGAGCCAACCCAACTTTTCAAAGAGCGTGAAATGCCTCAGAATATTGTGGTTTTGGGTGAAACCCCAACCGCCATCGAATTGGCCCAAGCTTTTAATATGATGGGTAAAAATGTATCCATCGTTGTTCCAACCGAAAGTGTTATGCCTTTTGCTGATCAGTATCTTGTGGATCATATTTTAGCAAAATTGAAAAAGGATCGTATTAAAATGGTTTTTAATCAAAATTTTGACAATATTGATTCAATTTATAAAGAAGGTAAATTGACTTTTGGAGAAGAACAAGTGGATTGCGATTTGGTGGTAAATTCCAAGCGTAGAATTGCCATAGTGCCATCTTCGGAAATAGCAATTGACCTTGATGAGAAAGGATATATCGCTGTGGATGAGAATTGTGAAACCAATGTAAAGGGCATTTTTGCAGTGGGGGATGTAAATGGAATGAGTTATTATGCTCATGTGGGCTCAGCCCAAGGGATGCACGTAGTCAATTTTATTCAAGGAATTCAGCAAAAACTGGATTTAAAAAAATACCCACTGAATATGTACACGGTACCTGAAGCAGCTCAAATTGGTTACACCGAAGCTGAGATCAAAGCACAGGGTATTGAGTATAAAGTGAGCGAGTTCCCTATGTCAGCCAATGGAAAGGCATTGACCGAAGGTCACAACGAAGGTTTTGTGCGGATTCTTTCCGAAACCAAATATGGGGAAGTGCTAGGAGTTCAAATATTAGCTCCCAATGCCACAGATATGATAGCCGAAGCAGCAGCATATATGGAAATGGAAGCCACCGTTTATGATGTAGCTCAAACCGTGCATGCGCACCCTACCATTTCAGAGGTGTTTATGGAGGCTGGTTTTGAAGCCGTTGATAAGGCAATTCACAAATAGGATTGCTATCTTT
>DZDC01000024.1:22128-24524 GCA_022736595.1 Draconibacterium orientale
CTATCTTTTTATTTCGGTAAAAAAATCATTTTATATTTTGCAACTTTTTCAACCTCTGCCTTGCTAAAAGGATCTGCGTGGTATTGGTTGTGGATGTACATTTCAGTTTGGTTGAGGTAGAAATCGCTGGCTGGAATTCCACTTATTCCGGTAGGAATTACTGTTTCGGAGCTATCCCAGTTGTCCAAATCGAAAATATGTCGGTGCGAAGCCCCGTGGTTTACATTATATAAATTGTTGAAAGAGTAGGAGTAAGGGCAAACGGTATGATAACTTCCTGGCATCTCAAAAGGGCCACGGTTTAAGTTAAAAATTTTGTCAAGTGCACTCACCACTCCCAATGGATGACTAATGGTGAAAGTGTGAATCGAGCCCCATTTCTGCAGTTCCAATTTTTCTTTATTGGTTGTGGTTAATTCGGCAACCGTTTCTCTAAAGGAACGAATCACAATGTCTTCATAGCATTCCTTTTCGGGTGTACTTTTGTCATCGATCCATAAAGATGATTTTGTGGGTAAAATATTCAACATCAGATTTTCGAGCAAAATTCGCTGTCCTTTCAATTCCTTAAAAAGCTCGGGAGATAGGTCGTCTTTGATTAGATTTTCGCAGACTTTTCGGAAAAGGACTTCAAAAATAGCCGCAGAAGAACTTTCACGCGTTAGCTCAAAATTCCAATTTTCAAGATTTTTAAAGGCTTCTTTTTCAATATCGGATAAATTGGATGTTGTTTTAATGGACTGGACAAAAACAGGAGTAAATAGTTCTGCTTTCTTTGATTTTACATCGCTTTGCATGAGTTTAAAATCATCAATTCCAAGTAATTCCTTAGCTTCAATCATTTCTCTGATGCGGTCGATTCGGTCGGAGGTGGCAAACCAATGACTGATGTAATAAGGATAATCGTCGGGAACGGTTTTGTTGTTGGCTGAGGAAACATAACCACGTTGAGGATTGAATTCGTAAGGCAATTCTTCAAAAGGCACCAAGCCTGTCCAATCGTATTTACTGCTGTCGCCTCGATAGATTTGAATGCCATTGCCAGCTCTTATGGGGACACCAGCACTGCATTGCAAGCCTATGTTTCCAGTGGCATCGGCATAAACGATGTTTTGGCTGACTGCCTTAAACGTTTTAACGGCATCTCTAAAATCAGACCAGTTTTTAGCTCTGTCCAGTAAATAAACCGAACGAACTTCATTACTCATTTCGTTTCCAAGCCAATGAATGGAAAGAGCGATTTCTGACCCTGTTTTTAATTCGTTGACAATGGGGCCTCGATGGGTAAATCTCAAGGTTTTCTCAATAACATCACCTTCTTTGGTTTTTATGATCTCGGTTTTAATCTCCAAATCTCGCCACTGTCCATCGACTAAATATTTTGTTGAATCTTTATTGAGCGTTTCAGCATAAAAATCAAGGTCATCAACCATTACATTGGTCATGCCCCATGCGATAGAATCGTTGTGGCCAGCAATGATAAAAGGCTGACCAGGGATTACAAGACCCGTCACATTCAGTTTCCCTTGGACATGTTGATGCATTTGATACCAAATGCCTGGTGACATCAGTCCAAGGTGCATATCATTGGCCAGTAATGGTTTACCAGTTTTACTTTTTGTACCTGAAACCGCCCAGTTGTTGCTGCCATGAAAGACTTCTGCACCAATTTCTTCAAGTTTATAATTAGCAGCAAGAAGGGTTTGATTCACATCCATCTGAGGTGAATGGAAATCCCTAAAAATGGCGGTTTTGTGGTTTTCTGATTTGGGAATTAAATCCGCAATCTGTGCATCAGATATTTTTTCATTGAGCTGGTTTATAAGAAATTCGGTGTTCCAGCCTGAGGTTAAATCCCAAGACATATAGCCAATCAAATTGATGGAGTGGATGGGTTGCCATGGTTCGGGTTGATAGTTTAGGATTTTGAACTCTGTAGGCAGTGGGTATTGGGAAATGTATTGATTTACACCGTCGGCAAATGCTTGCAGAGCCATAATGATTTCGGGAGAAGAGGTTTTGAATACTTGTTCAGACTTATCCTGTATGCGAAGCGAGCGCATCAGCAAATCGGTTTTTACCAAGTCTTTTCCTAAGATTTCAGACAATCGACCTTGAGTTACCCTTCGGAGCAAATCCATCTGCCACAATCGGTCTTGAGCCATAGCAAAACCCACAGCACGGTATAGATCAGGTTCATTTTCAGCATAAATATGTGGAATACCCAATGAATCGCGCCAAACGGTTACTTTATCTGTAATGCCACTTAACTTAATGTCTTTGGAATAGTCGGGGATGGCTGCGTTTTTGATATGATTCAAAAAAAGAAAAGCAGCAATTGCTAAAACTCCTGTAAGAATAAGTAAACCTATGAGAATTCGTTTTAATATTTTCAT
>DZDC01000025.1 GCA_022736595.1 Draconibacterium orientale
ACAATACAACCTCAACCTTAGACGGTCTAAATTGAAAATTGTCATGTACTAAAGAGCAGGTATTTAAAAAAAAGAGCCAAAAAAAGCCGCTCTTTGGGAGCGGCTTTCCTTTAATTTATTAATCTACTATTTACACTCGAGGGTGTAATCGGTAGATTCATTGTAGCTGTTATCGAAAGTAGTGTAAGTAGCCTTTGTGAAGTAATTATCAGAATTGTACACAAATACTACATTGTAAGAAGCATCTTGAACTACAGTGCCTTCAGCATCCTTAATGGTAACTTTAGTAGGATTATTGGCACTCATAAATTGAACTTCGCCTAATAAATTGTTTAAGCCAATACCACGGTAAGGATTATTCTTGGTGTCGTATTCGTAAGTATTGATTTGCGATAATTCAAGTTGGTAAGTCGAGGCGTTAATTGCGTAGATTTTTTCTTCAGTAACGTTTTCACCAGTATAAGTGAACTTCGTATTTTGAACTTTAATTTCTTGACTCGCAATTACATAAATAAATCCTACTTCAGAAACTTTTCCATTGGCATAGGTATAGTCGTAATATCCTATTTCATTTAAGCCTTCACCTTGGTCCTGGAACGTAGCGATTTCGTCAATAGTTCCATCGGTATTGTAGGTCAATTCAAATTTCATGACCACAACGCCACCTTCTTTAACTTCAAGCAAAGTAGCTTTACCACTGGTATAAGTAATGATGTTCGATGATACCGAGGTGTTGGCTTCGTCAAAGGATTCCATTTTAGTAATGTAATTGCTTGTTGCATCGTAGGTGTAATCGGAATGACTACCATCGCTGGCGGTTTCGGTTTTTACGTAGCATTTTTTTACCGCTGGAATTTCGTCTTCTTCCTCAGTTTTGTTACATGCTGTAAAGGAAATGGCCGCTCCTAAAAACAGAAGCATTAAAAGTTTTAAATTTTTCATGATTAAGTTGGGTTTTAAGGTAATATTAATTGATTATTAGGTTTAAAATGAGCGTCAAAGATAAAGTAATTTTCTATTTAGTAACCAAAATGAGCTAAAACTTTTTTTGAAACTGCTGAAAAACTTCCCAAATCACAATGCCTGCAGTGATGCTTACATTGAGGGAATGTTTGGTACCAAATTGCGGGATTTCGATGCAACCATCTACCCATTGCATGGCTTCTTCGTCCACGCCTTTCACCTCGTTACCAAAAATAAGCGCACATTTGGAGTTAAAATCGAAGGAGAAAGCATCCAACATCACGCTATCTTCCGCTTGTTCCACAGCAAAAATCTTAATGCCATCGGCCTTGAGCCGTTGCACCGCTTCAATGGTGGTTCCAAAGTACTGCCAATCGACACTTTCGGTGGCTCCCAAAGCGGTTTTCTGAATCTCGCGGTGGGGAGGGGTGGCGGTGATGCCCGTCAGTAAAATTTTTTCAATAATAAAAGCATCCGCAGTCCGAAAAATAGATCCAATATTGCTCAAACTACGTAGGTTATCTAGGATGAGTATCACTGGAATTTTTTGAGTTTCTTTAAACTCTATAACGGAAATGCGATTGAGTTCGTCGGTGCTGAGTTTGCGCATGAGATTGGATTATAAAAAATTACCTTCTAAGAATCCATCCTTGAGGATTCTGAGGCTCCACTTGATTACGAAGTTCAAAATGGAGTATGGTTTCGTCGGTGTCGGGATCAGTCCAAATCACCCCAATGGCTTGTCGGGTGTTGATCTTTTGATCGGTGGTGACAAATACTTGAGAAAGTCGGTCGTATACGGTATAGTAATTTCCATGACGCACCAACACTGCTTTGTATCGAGGCAGCTGTATCACTTTTACCACGGTACCTTCAAAAACTGCCAAGGCCTGAGCTCCCTTTTCGGTTTGAAAATCGATACCCTTATTGTCAATCATCAGATGCAGTTCGGGATGATTACGGAGTCCAAATTCGCTTACGATGGTGGCACTTTTTACGGGCCAAGGCAACCGGCCTTTGTTGGAAGTAAAATCCTTGTTAAGCTGCATTTCGGCAGGACTGGCGGGCAATGTTTTGCCACTTTCGTTTTTCTTGGTTGTCTTTTTCACCTCTGCTTCAATCAATCGTTGAATTTCGCGATTGAGCTTTGAGTATTCTTGTTGTTGCTGTTTCAATTGACCACGGAGTTCCTTTTCCTGACCTTGCAACTGCGAAATGGTTTTACGGGTTTGCTCACTATCGCGTTCCAGTTTTTTGGCTTCTGCCTCTTTCTGGGTCATCAGTCCCAAGCGTTGTGCCTTTTGATTTTCGAGCTGCAACATCTGATCTTGCAAACTCAGCTGCAGCTTTGCAATTTCATCAGCCTTTTTGCGCCGATACATATTGTACTCTTTAAGGTACTGAACCCTGCGCATGGCTTGGTAAAAATCTTCGCTGGCAAAAATAAACATCCACTGGTCGGTATGGCTGCGCGCTTTGTAAGATTGATATATTAAGTCGGAATATTCCTTTTTAAGCAATTTCATTTTGGCTTGCTCATCGGCGATTTGCTGTCTGGTTTGCACCATTTGCTGTTCAATCTGTTGCAATTCAGAACCATAAACCTGTATCAACTGCTTGCGTTCGTTCACCTGCTTTTGCAACAGGCTCAACTGATTGATGGTCTTACTTTTTTTCGTTGAAGTTTGGTCGATGAGCTTTTTGGTAACCCCTATTTGCTTTTCCAAGCCTTTACGCTGTTGTTCTAAGGCCTTTTTGTCTTTGCTATTGTTTTGAGAATACCCAGTATTTGAACAAGTTAACCCAAAGATTAACAAGCCGATAACGATGATCCCAAAATTAAAAGCGAACCGCATGGATTTTGAATTTGACTTAAACGAAAGTATAACGAAATTGAAATGGATAAAGTGTGCATTTCAACAGTTATCAATAATTGAATGTTAATGAATGTAGAAGTTGAGACATTCAGAGTCAGAAGAAGAAGCTTTACAACTTACCACTTTTTGGTTTAAAATTGACCAAGTAAACGCCCAGCAAAATAATGGCAATCCATAACAAATGAGAGGCCTTGAACATTTCACCATCAAAAAAGCCAATGATGCTGGCCACTACAGGTATAAGGTAGGTTACCGAGGTGGCAAAGAGCACTCCCGATCTTTTGATCAAAATATTGAAGAAAACCAAGGCAAGTGCGGTTCCCCCCATTCCTAAAGTCATGGGGTAAATGAGCCCCATCACCGCTTTGGGATCCTGCAAGGTATGAAGGATGGGCGTGGTGAAAAACAGCAGCGCCAATAAGAAAGGAAGCCAAAAAACTACACTCAAAATGGCGATGGATCGGGCTTCGATATTGCGCAGTATATGCTTCACAATGTTAACGTTAAAGGCGTACATGATGGTGGCTAAAAGCACCAAACCCGAATATTGCAGATTGAACTCAATGCTACCTTTGCTCTTGCCCCAGATGATGAGCACCGCACCAACAAAACCCATAATGATGCCCACAAAATTGACCCAATGGGCTTTCATTTTAAAAATGAAAATTCCCACAATCAGTGCAAAAATGGGGGTTGTGGAATTGAGAATTCCAGCCAAAGAGCTGTCGATGACAGTTTGTGCTTTGGCAAAAAGAAAGGCAGGAATCACTTGACCAATAAGTCCGCTTAAAGCCAGCCAAAACCAATCGCGGCGAGAAAGACCCACACGACGTTTAAAAAAGAAAGGTAATAGGGCTAATCCGGCAAAGATGATACGTAAAGCTCCCAATTCGGTACTAGAAAAATAGAGTAAACTCCGCTTCATAAGAATAAAGGAACTGCCCCAGATTAGCATTAACACTACTAAAATGAGTACGTTAACATATTTATTAAGAAATGCTTTCAATCTTTGATTAATTTTGAATTTGAGATGCAAAGGTACTGATTTGATGGGAATGGATGCGGTAATTATTAATGTGGTAATGTGATAATTATATAATGCGGTAATGGTGGAATTGGAGCTTTGCCCGTCGCCTTCGATACTAATTTCTCCGCTGCGCTGAGAAATTCACTCAGTCTGACGGGAGTAATGATCCTCGTCAGACCGAGTGATTTTTGTATTCCATCATACTGAGTGATTTTTGGCACATAGGTTTCACACTTTTTGGAGATCTAAATCCAAAAATTGCCTGTCCTGAACGGGGTCGAAGGGTATCGAAGTATAGCGGAATCCAAAAATTGCCAGTCCTGAGTGGGGTCTGTGGATATCGAAGCGTGACGGTTCATTGAACTTTGAACTTAGGCCCCTGCTTTCCCTACCCCAAAAAACATACTTTTGCCGCATTAATTTTTATTCAAAACCCATGTCCAACGAATATCCTGTCTGTCCCCAATGTGGCTCCGAAAACACCTACCCTCTCGATACCTTAATGCAATGCCCTGATTGCGGTTATGAATGGAATCCAGATGAGATTACAGCCCAAACTACTTTGCAAGTGAAAGATGCCAATGGGAATCTTTTGGCGGATGGAGATTCGGTGGTGGTATTAAAAAATTTGCCTGTAAAAGGTTCGCCATCGCCCATCAAAGCAGGCACCAAGGTTAAGAACATTCGCCTTGCCGAGGGCGATCACAACATCGACTGCCGCATCGAAGGCTTCGGTGCCATGTCGCTTAAATCTGAATTTGTGAAGAAAGCCTAAAGCGGGTAACGTTCTTTAGAGGAATTCAAAAAAATCACTACTGATCGACTAAATACTTTAGATTCCTCTTTTCAGGCAAATAAAACTTTGCTATTCTCTTTCCCACTCAACTTAAATCTTGTTTCAACCTTGGTTTTTGATAAAGTCTTCTCAAGGGTCTTTATCAATTTATTTCCAAAACAAAAAAAATACCTAACTTCGCATTACAAAATACTCTTACAATGCAAAGTGGTAAAACCGAATTTTGGTGGAAAATAGAGGACGGGGCTCAATACGAGTCGCTCATAAGGCAGGTTACCGAACTCTGGCAACAGCATGACCCCGTTGAAAGTCCGCTCAAACACCTCAACTCGCATCAGTACACTTTATACGTGCTGGCCATTCTTAAAAACGAACTCAATACCTATAGCAATTCGCTTATTGCTGCAGCTTTAGGGCTTCATCGATTTTTTTATGGCAATATTAAAATTGAGAAAAATCCTGTAATAGAGCAAATTATCAACGATTTTGTGGAAATCAAAAGGTTACCCACCCACAACATCGCCCGCCAACCCGACGAATACCGCGCCATGCTGCTCAATGTGGCTCAAGACCTCCGTGCGGTAATCATTCAAATTGCCATCAACCTATTCGAACTGCGTCAATATCAGCAGCTCAACAATGCCCAACAGCAAGCTTCGGTTTTGGATCAATGCGAATTTATTTACATTCCTCTTGCCCACCGATTGGGACTTTACAAAATTAAATCCACCATGGAGGATTTGGTATTGCAACACCGCAATCCTGAGGACTACCAAGCCATTGCCGAAAAACTCAAAGAAAGCGAGCATGAAAGAACGCAAATCATTGAGCATTTTATCCGCCCCATTGTAAAGGAGCTGGAAACCCATGGCATGAAGTTTAGAGTGAAAAGTCGCACCAAAAGCATCCACTCCATCCACAGCAAAATGGGGAAGCAAAATGTGCCCTTCGAAAAGGTTTTTGACCTGTGGGCAGTGCGCATCATCATCGATAGCAAACCCGAAGACGAAAAGGCCGATTGCTGGCATGCCTACAGCGTGGTCACCAATCAGTACGCTCCCGACTTGGCTCGTATGCGCGACTGGATTACCTTGCCCCGCGAGAATGGCTACGAATCTTTACACACCACCGTTAAAGCCAGCAGACGCACCGTGGAGGTGCAAATACGCACCGAACGCATGGACGATGAAGCCGAAAACGGAATGGCTGCTCACTGGCGATATAAGGGTGGCAAAAATAAACACGGTGTCGATTTCTACCTCGAAAAAGTGCGCACTGCCCTCGAGACTGAAGCACAATTGCTGGGTGAAGACGACTTTAGGATGAGTAAATTTTCTACCGAACTCTTTGCTTTTACTCCCAATGGCGATCTCAAAAAACTGAAAATTGGAGCCACCGTACTCGATTTTGCCTTTGCCGTGCATACCGAGCTGGCACTGAAATGCACCGGAGCCATAGTGAATGGAAAAAATGTAAGCCTTCGCCATTCGCTGCGCAATGGAGATGCCGTACAAATTCTGACCTCAAAAAACCAAAAACCCAGCCTCGATTGGCTCAATGTGGTCACTACCAACCGCGCCAAATTGCGTATCAAAAAAGCTTTGGATGAGGAAGCACGAAACCAAGCGGAGCAAGGAAAAGAAATATTTAACCGCAGACTTAAAAACTGGAAAATTGAGTTTAAAACTGAGCTTCTCGACCTGCTGATACAGCATTATAATTTCAAAACCGTCACCGATTTCTATAGAGCCATCTATTTCGACAAAATCGACCTGCCCCTTATGAAGCGGGTATTGATTCAAAACCAAAACAAAAAAGCTGAAAAAGCACTGGAAGAAGCGGTCGAAAACTTTGAATTAAACGCCCTAGAAGACGAAAGCGAAAGTACCGAAATACTATCGGTGGATAGCCTCGACAACATCAACTACTCCTTGGCAAAGTGCTGTACTCCCATTCCTGGCGACCCCATTTTTGGTTTTGTTACGGTGGGCGGTTTTATCAGCATTCATCGCATTCAATGCCCTAATGCCGTAGAAATGCGTCGCAAATTTCCCTATCGCTTCATTGCTGCCAATTGGAAAAAGAGCGAAGCCAATCAAAACTTTAAGGCCGAAATCTTTGTGCGTATCACCGACAATAAAACCGCCTTAGCCGAGGTGAACAAGGTGATCTCAAACATCATGGGAATTCATATTGTGGGCATTAACCTGCAAAACAATCCAGGTGAAAGTATCGGAAAAATTACGGTTTTGCTCTACGACCTCAATCAGCTCGATTTATTAATAGCTCGTGTGAGTCAGGTGAAAGGTGTGAAAGAAGTGTATCGGCATCATTAAAGCTTCACTACCCGCTGAAAATAGCGTTGTGCTCCTGCTCTAAGCTCAATAAAATAAACCCCTGCAGCTTGGTTTTCCAACGATATTTTAATTGCATTTTTACCTTCAGAAAACCTTTGATTTCCATGTAAATTTTGTATAAAACGACCGTCAATATGGTACAGATTTGCACTTACTTGGGCCGATTGTGGTAACTCAAAATTCACCACAACCTCTGAAGTGGTCGGATTGGGAAACAGTTCAAACGAACTCAAACGTAAAGGGTCGGTGGGGCATATTACGCTCCATAAATCGGTGGCAGGAAAATCAATTTGATCAATCCACACAGCATCACTACCAACGGTAAATCCAGTATCTTTGGTATATAGCCATTTAAAAGTTCGCTGACCTACTGCCACAGGGTATTGCGCTTTGGTCCAATCTGAAATACCCGACCATGTACCACGGATTACATTGTCCACATAAAAATAAAAGTAATCGTAATTGTTTTCGGTGCTCACCTTATGATAGAAACTTATGCTGTCGTCGTTGAGCACATTCATTTCAATCCAAAATTCACTGGCTTTGTTGTTGGGCAAATTCATAAATGAACGGGATGAATAACTACCATCAAATTGAGTCAACGTATCAATTTGCCATGGGTAGGTTTGAATATTATTCCAAGAAAATTTATTGAAATCAGCAGTTTCGAAATCTTCTATCAAGTTGCCAATCATTTGGGGTAAATACTTTTGTCCATTGTAATCTCCGCTCTGATAGGAAAATAGAAAATTCACATACTGTCCTTCAGTTAGTTGAGCATCAAAAGTAACATCAAAAGAAACTTCAGCCCAATTTTGTTTCACAAGACTATCCACCATCACAGCAGGTGCAGAGGTGGCCCAAGTGCTCAAAGTAGTAAAACTGCAGTTGATACTTTCAGAATTTAACTGTCCACTATTGTTGAGGAGAACATAAAAACGTATTTTTTCACCGGCATCAATTTTACGATTTGAATTTCCAAAAATAGCATCATCAAAGCGGCAACTCTGAATAAGAATTTCGGGGGAACCAACAGTAAAATTAAAATTGTTATTCCACACATTTCCAACACTATCAGTAAGTTTTATTATTCCATTAAATACATGATTATTGGGGCAATTGGAATGAATCTTAAATTTAAAAATGGAATCGACCCTGAGGGTGTCATGGGGTGCAATGTTTCCAACACTATGGATGCTATCGAGTAAAGTTATATAAGGATCGTTTTCGAGCAATTGAGCCTCCAATTGTACGGCAATGACCGAAGCCAAATTTATAAGGTCAATATCTACAAAATATTCTGATTGATAGAAAGGTTGTGAAATAGAACTGTCGGCAACATTGGCCAGTTGAGGATTGGTGCTCATCACATAAGGCGAATTGGAAGTAGCAATCTGCAAGGAGCCATAAAAAGGCTGACGATTTTGAGCCGTTACCATCAAATCATAGGATCCCACCGCCATATTTAAGGGCAAGAGTAATTGGGCCATTCCATTGGTATCTGCCACAGCTGAAGCGATGAGGCTATCATTTTTCGAAATTGCCACCAAAGCATTGGGCTCAGCAAATACATTAAAATTCTGAAAATTCTGAGGAATCAAGGGGTTGTAAGTAATATTTAATGGTAATGGAATACGTTGGTAGGGCATCAAAGAAGGGTCGCCCATCAGGTGATACACCTCCCAATAATACAAAACACGGCTTCCTCCTTGAGTTACCGCCAAATTGCCAGCAGTGAGGTATTGTCCTGCGCTCATGGCCCACTGCGAAGGAGATTCGTTGTGGTTATGAAACATCAAATCGTAGGCTCCATTGCCAGTGCTTGCATAGGTTGGAGTGCTGGAAATGGGGCCAACACCCACCGACCAAAAATAATCTTCGTCCCAATAAGTATTGTTGGAAGCTCCAATATAACCAATGGCTCCCTTGTTTTTGGCTCGAAGCAAGGCTTCGCCAAAACAAACATTATTATTAAAAGTATTGGTTATGCATGCATTTCCGATTAAGAAGCCATACTTCCCATAATTGGTCATACTGTTGACATGCGAATTGCTAAACTCAGGATTGGCCCAAGCTGTAATGGATCCATGTCCTGTATAATTGGCTATGCTAACTCCTGAATCTATTTTTTGACGAATTTCGCTGTCCTTATTATAACTACCAGTGGCATAGAGATATGAACTCACTTGTGTGGCATTGGCAGAAGTAAAGTAATTATTAGAACCATAATTGATTTGTCCATCACCAAAGGTTGGAGAATAGCTAGCATCATCCCCTGAAATTAAAATGGACTTGGCCAAATATGAAGGATTGGGCATTACATATTTTTCATACATCAATGTTTTCTCAATCTGAGCATTGAGCTGAGCGGTATCCGTAGCCGAAAATCTTCCATAATACATTTCAGGAAAATTATCGTTGGTATATTCAAAATAGTATAAATCTGTAATATGACCTCCAGGAGCCACGCCACTGAAAACCGGCATTTGAGCCACATCACCCACCAACAAAGCATAGCTTGGGGCTGGCAACGTGAGACTGGCATTGTTGTACAATCCTGCAAGATAATTTTTAATGCTCGTATTGGAACTTCCCACCGCAGGGTTTTGAGTATAGGCCTCAATCACTTGGTATCCTTGCTTCTCTTTCCAACGAACGAAGGGTTGTAAACTTTGCTTAAACATGCTGTCGGCCACAATAACATATCGCATGGGAAAATGGGTTTGTGGAGCACTCTTGGCTTTGGCTTCCAAACTCTTATGATTAACTACTAAATTATTAATACTTTGATTTTGTGGAGTGTACCAACGGGCATTATCGTAAGACAGTTGCTGATAATCCACATTTTTCACCACAATCTCCACCACCAAATCACGTATTACTTCCAACTTCCCTGTTACTGGATTGTAACGGATAGGGCTCACTTCCAAGCGCGCCAAATCCAAGGCTCTTTGACGACCCAAACGTTCAATGGTAACGGTTTCAAAACCAAAAAAAGCATTGGTCTGATAAAGACTTTCTTCTTTTGTAAATTCCAATTCAGCATCCTTTATTTTCACCACCGAAGCTTGTTCAGGCCAAAGGGCATGATGCAAACCATATTTGGATAATGAAAGAGTTTCAGTTTTAATACTTCTAATTTTGATCTCGTAACTCGCTGTGGCAGGCAACTCAATTAATTTTTTGAGTACAGGCAAAGAGGGGGATCCAAGTTGAGTATGATCATTCATGCCATCGATCAATAATTTGTGGTATTTAACCCCTTGATATTCCATTTGTTCCACATTGATATTGCTTATATGGAGGCTCAAAATAAAACCACCGTCTTGGGTAAGTTCAATTTTTTGGCTGTTTTTATAGGAGTCCAAAGCAATGCGAGATTGGCCACTAACCACAGTGACGAAAAGAACCAAAAACAAAAGGCTTACTATTTTATGCATGATGTGTAAGATTTAGTCGATGAAATTAATAAACCCCAAGACTCCAAATTAACCTCAGGGTTGGCTGAGTAAAGTTATAACAAAATTGAGTTTAATCGTTAATATTTAGAATTTCTTTGGCTTTTATAAAAATACTTTCAGTGTCAAAACCACAAAGCTTGTGCAATTCGGCTGGTTTACCATGTTCAATAAAATGATCAGGAATGCCCAGAATATGAATAGAATTGGAATACCCACGTTGATTTTTAAACTCAGTGAGTAAACTTCCCAACCCCCCGATCACCGTCCCATCTTCAATGGAAATGATGTGCGGATACTGGTCAAACACTTTTTTCAGAAGGGATTCATCCACTGGTTTTAAAAATCGCAAATCGAAAACACCAATCTTATGCGCTGGATTTAATTTTTGAGCGGCTTCCATGGCAAAATTTCCCACATGACCTATGGAAACAAGTGCCAGTTTTGACCCTTCCTGCAAACATCGACCTTTACCGAGTGGCATCAATTCAAAGTGAGTTTGCCATTTCACTTTCACCCCGCGACCGCGAGGATACCGAATGGAAATGGGTCCAACCTCCTGTTTTTGAACAGTGTACATGATGTTTCTCAATTCCGATTCATCCATGGGAGCCATAACAGTGAGGTTTGGCACCAATCTGAGGTAGGCCAAATCAAAACTGCCATGATGGGTAGGTCCATCTTCACCCACCAATCCACCTCGGTCGATGCAAAATACCACATTGAGTTTTTGCAAAGCTACATCATGGATCACCTGATCGTAAGCGCGTTGAAGAAAGGTGCTGTAAATATTACAAAAAGGAAGCAATCCCATGCTGGCGGCCCCTGCACTAAAAGTAACGGCATGCTGTTCAGCAATGCCCACATCAAAAACCCGATGTGGCATTTTATCCTGCATGATATTCAGCGAGCATCCACTGAGCATGGCTGGGGTGACGCCGATAATTTTAGGGTTGCTCCGGGCCAATTCTAGTAGGGTATTGCCAAAAACATCTTGATATTTTGGAGGTAAATGACTGCAATCTTCTTCTGCTATCAATCCCGTTTCTTTATCAAATTTTCCTGGTGCATGGAAAGTGGTTTGATCCAACTCAGCCTGCTGAAAGCCTTTTCCCTTTTTGGTAACCACATGCAAAAGCTTGGGTCCTGGAAGATCATTCAGCAAACGGAGCACCTTCACCAAGCGTTCCACGTCATGGCCATCAATGGGACCAAAATACCTCATGTTCAACGACTCCATCATATCAGAGCGTTTGAGGAAGGTGTTCTTGATGGCTTGATTTATTTTTTGAAGGATGCGTCGTGGTGAGGGGCCTTGAGTTCCAAGTACTCCAAGCGCTTCCCATGTTTTATCTTTGATGCGATTGTATGCATGGGAGGTGGTAACATTGAGAAGAAATTCTTTCAGAGCTCCCACCCCTTTATCAATGCTGATGCCGTTGTCGTTGAGAATAACCAGCAAATTGGTTTTAGAAATACCAGCGTTGTTGAGCCCTTCAAAGGCCTGTCCTCCGGTAAGGGCACCATCGCCAATGATGGCAATATGCTGACGTGTATTTTCACCTTTAATTTTTGAAGCCACGGCTATTCCTAAGGCTGCCGAAATACTGGTGCTGCTATGTCCCACTCCAAAAGCGTCAAATTCGCTTTCTGCAATTTTTGGGAAACCACTGATTCCTCCTAGTTTACGGTTGGTATGAAACTGATTTTTGCGTCCAGTGAGAATCTTGTGAATGTAGGCCTGGTGACCCACATCCCACACCATTTTATCGTAGGGAGTATTGTAAACATAATGTAAAGCAACGGTAAGTTCAACAACACCCAAACTGGCTCCGAAATGTCCAGGATTCTGTGCCAAAGTATCGATGAGAAAATGGCGTAAATCGGTACATAAATCGGGCAATTCTGATTCCTGCAACTTTTTCAAATCGCTAGGATTGTCAATATTTTGAAGGTGTTTAAACAAAGGCTCACTCATGGTCGAATAATTCAAATAAAAACAAGAGGTCAAAAATAAACTTTAGGTCAATACCCTACCTAAAATAGATATGATAAATAATCCAGTTTTTTTTGATTTTAATTGATAATATACTTCCAAAAATCGTTTCCAATGACGAAAACCATCAGAGAAAGAAGCAACACCATTCCCACCATTTGGGCTCTTTCCATAAACTTGTCCGACAGTTTGCGTTGAATGATCATTTCGATGATAAGAAATACCACGTGACCTCCATCTAACGCTGGAATGGGGAGTAAGTTCATAAACGCCAAAACCAAAGAAATCATTCCGGTAAGGAACCAGAAGCGATGCCAATCCCAAGTACCACCGTAAATGGTGGCAATACCAATGGGACCTTGTAAGGATTCGGTGGCTTTTTCTTTTCCGGAAAGTATTTTTCCAAAACCTTTTACATTGGCAGTAAGGATGGAAACGCCATCGTTCCAACCGTATTTTAATCCATCACCAATACTATATTCGTGGTATTCATAAGGATTGTTGAGGGTCACAATACCAATGGTTCCGGTACTGTCCACACCCACTTTCAAAAGCAAGGTGTCTGTAGCACGAAGCACGGCCAATTCAATTTCTTTTCCTTTGCTTTGAGCCACCTTTTCGCGGAAATTTCCAAAACTTTCAATGTTTACACTATCAACGGTTAATATGCGATCGCCAGCAAGTACTCCTGCTTTTGCCGCAGCCATTTCTGGAAGAACACTGTCAACAGTAAACTGGAAATTATCGGGTTGAATAAACATGGGACGTGCGTCCTTTTTCATGTAATTTTTATAAAAATCTTCTGGAATATCAATTTCCACTTCTTTGCCATCACGCAAAACCACCACATGAGCTCCCATGAGATTGCTTTGAGACGTTAAGTCCTCGAAGCGATTCAGCGCTTTTCCATTGACACTGATGATTTTATCACCCGTTTCAAATCCCACGTCTTTGCCCAGTTCGTAAGCATAAATGCCGTCGGTAACCGAATCAACAGGTAGGTAGCTTTTTTCGAAATGAACGGTAACATAAGCTAAAATGATGATCCCAAGAATAAAATTCATAATCACACCGCCCAACATCACAATCAGTCGTTGCCAAGCGGGTTTAGAACGAAATTCATAAGCTTGAGGTTCCTGCTTCATGGCTTCGCGATCCATGGATTCGTCGATCATTCCTGATATTTTAACGTAGCCACCCAATGGTAGCCAGCCCATACCGTACTCAGTATCGCCCTTTTTAAAACTAAAAAACTTAAAGCCCCAAGCATCAAAAAAGAGAAAAAACTTCTCCACTCGAATACCAAAAGCGCGAGCTGCAATGAAGTGCCCAAACTCGTGTAGGGTGACAATGATTGAGAGTGCCAAAATTAATTGGCCAGCCATAATTAATCCTTCCATATAGTTGATTTGTTGTTGATTACATTTGAAATTAAAAGACGGGTATTTAGGTCGGTTTCGAAGAGATCTTCAAAACTAGGTTTAAGAATTGGAGTAGCTTGGTTCATGGCATACCTAATGAGGTGGGGCATATCGGTGAACCTTATTTTTTCTTTTAAGAAAGCATCCACAGCCATTTCGTTGGCGGCATTGAGGATGCATGGTATATTCCCTCCATTTTCGAGGGCTTGAAAAGCTAGGTTAAGATTCTGAAATGTTTCGGTATCCGGTTCTTCAAAAGTGAGTTGTGAATAGGCTGCAAAATCCATCCGAAGAAAGGAGTTGGGCAGTCGATGCGGGTAAGAAAGTGCATATTGTATGGGCAATTTCATATCGGGTAATCCAAGTTGAGCTTTGATACTGCCATCGGCAAATTGCACCATACTGTGGATGATGGATTGAGGATGCACCAAAACTTGAATCTGACTCACTTTAAGTCCAAAAAGCCAATAGGCTTCAATCACTTCCAACCCTTTATTCATAAGGCTTGCCGAGTCGATGGTGATTTTTGCACCCATGCTCCAATTGGGATGCTTGAGCGCCATTGCAGGCGTTACATTGCTAAGAAAGTCAAGGTTTTTACCTCTAAAGGGACCGCCAGAAGCGGTGAGAATAATTTTTTCGAGGGGATTATGAAATTCGCCTGCCAAGCATTGAAAAATGGCAGAGTGCTCACTATCGACGGGATAAAGATTTACCCCAGCAGCTTTAGCTTTTTGAGTAACCAATTGACCGGCTACCACAAAGGTTTCCTTGTTGGCAATGGCAATGGGTTTTCGAGCATCTATGGCATTGAGGGTAGGCTTTAAACCAGCAAAACCAACAATAGCCATCACCACCATATCCACCGAATCCATTTCCACCACCTGAGCCAATGCTTCATCGCCAGCATACACTTTTATGGGCAATGAGCTCAATGCAAGACTTAGCTTTGAATAGTGAAATTCGTTTTGAATCACCACCACATTGGGTTTGTATTTTATGGCTTGTTGAATCAGTAAATCCACATTATTGGCTGCAGTAAGCACTTCCACCTCAAAGAGCGAAGGATGTGCATCCATCACTTCTAGGGTTTGAGTACCAATGCTCCCAGTGGACCCAAGGATGGCTATTCGCTTTATTTTGTGGAGTTCGGAGTTAATATGAGGCATGAATGGATCAGTCAAAATTGATAAATTCGGCGGGATTAACAGGGCTACCCTGGTACCACAATTCGAGATGCAAATGAGGTCCGGTGCTAAGCTTTCCTGAATTGCCAATAATGGCAATGGGATCACCCGCTTTCACTCGATCACCTTCGGTTTTAAGCAAACGGCTGTTGTGTTTATAGGTACTTATTAGATCATTGTTATGCTGAATGACAATAACATATCCTGTTTCGTAAGTCCATCCAGCGTAAATCACCATTCCATCTAATACCGACTTTATGGGAACGTCAGGTTTGCCCACGACATCTACACCAAAATGACGCTTTTTGGGATCAAACCCATCCACCAAAGTTCCGTTGAGGGGCGTGAAAAAGATAAATCGACTGATGCTTCCCACGGGCAATTGACCCCCGGCATAGACGAGATTATAGGCCTCATCGGTTTCCCACTCTCGCCTCAGCAAGGAGTCTTCATCCGATCGTTTATAAGGAATGTTGTTGTAATCGGTTCCCGTTTTTTTCACTGAGGCTTCCATTTCGAGACTATCTAAATCCTCCCCAAGAAGAATTCGACGTTTAAAATTGGCAATATAAGCTTCGTGGCTGGCAAGTTTTTGGTACAGCGAATCCACCCTGCGCTGATTGACATACACTTGTTGAAGTTTCTCGACGCTGGCATAGCCAGGAATATATTCTTTGAGGGGAGTTACCGAAATAATGAAAGTGGTGAGTAAAACGAATATTAAACTCAAAATTACCAACACAATCAGCACATTCATACGACTGAGTCGTAGGGTAATTTTCTCTTCAAAAGTTGACTCCTGCATCACCACAAGCTTGTACTTGTTTTGCATATAGGTCATCCATCTTTTGAGTTTACCGGCTTGAATTGAGGATTTGGGCATTTTAAAATTTTGAATAAAAACGGGGCAAAGATAACAAAAGCAATCGGTTTTGGCTTTAAATATTGTTAAGTCCCAATTTTGATTTTGATTATAGCAATGAATGGGTTCTTAAAAAATAAGGAAGCCACTTAATCCAAAAGGAGTAACGAAAAAAGAATCCCGAAGGCGTGAAATAACAAGCGAAGACCTTGAGATTGGGGCCTATTTCATTCCTTCGGGGTTTTCTTATGATTCTAAATTCAAATTATTGAAGAATTGTATCCCTTCGGGATTGATTTGGCCATAAGGTATTTGATAAATTCCTTATTCAAATGCAATGGGGTATAGTGCTTTGGGTAGATTATTACCTTTCACTCCTTTACAAATATCAAAATCCTCCTCCTCAAAATATTGCCTCGATCCTAAAGGATGATTTTGAGGAGGATGATTTTGGGTTTCAATCCCTTGAAAACGCTCTCTCGTCCTCGATGGTTTCCGATATCTATCAGCGATTTTTTGCCCTTAATCCCTAAAGGGAAATCGCTGAATATCAGCCATCCTAATTTAATATTTAACCTTGAAACAATATTGATTTAGATAAAAAAAGCGGTCAAATATTGACCGCCTTTATAGAATTTTCAATTAGCATTTATTAGTCGCAAACCAATTTAGGATCAGGTTGCACTACGTCACGGTGTTTAAAATCTAAATCAGGATGTACAATTTTATTTGATTTAGCTTCTTTTATTTTTGAGGGATGTTCTCCTTCAATATAGCTAAAATTATGAACTTCTTCGGCAGCAACAAATCCATTCCACCCGTTCGCTAAGGCTTCCTTATGCCCAAAGCTATTAAAGCCATAGCGCAAGCTATAGGCATCATAGCCTAATATGCGTAAGTACGCAGCTACAGCCGATGAGCTCTGTCCAGTATAACAGTAAATTAGTATTTTCTTGTTGGTTGGAAGAGTATTTAAGTCAGCACTTGACTTCATACTAGTTTTTGGTTCATAACAAATTGCGCCTTTTAAATGAACTTCATCATAAACTGCTTTAGGCCAATAATTTACAATATAATAGTCTGAAATATTTTCTATTAATGATTCTATAGTTACCGAATAATTATGATTTATTTCTTGCTGTGCACGTATTTCTAAAATTTCGCTCAAGGTATTACCCTTGGTATTAATTACTGGATATTGAGTTGGTTTTCCTTTTGAAGTTTCTGCTTTTATCAAGTATTCTTTGTATTTATCTCCAATATTTTCAGTCCAAATAGACTTAAACTTAGGGTTCCAAATGGACATTCCAAACTTCAAAGCATAGGCATTGCCATAACCAATTGCACGCAGAATACTCACAACATAGGATGCCCCCTGACCCGTATTATCGATAATGATTATTTTTTCATATTGAAACCTATTAAATGATTTCAGGAAAGAAATTAAATTTTCTCTATCGATATTAATGGCACCCTCAATATGACCAGCAACATAGTCTTCGTGATATCTTATGTCAATAAGTAAGTAATTGCTTTTATAAGCTTCCACTTCATCTGCTTTAATTAGAAAAGGTGATTCGGGGGCGTTAATATAATCGCCACTATTACTATAAAAGTCGATTAAAGTTTGACTTTGATTTGTAATCTTTGGCATCCGCAATTGAACCACTACTGCATCTTCGGATGGAGTTCCACACCGCCACATGCTTACTAACAACACGGATATTAGTAATACTATTTTTAGAAATCTGAACGTATTCATTGGACTAGTATTTATTGTTTCTTCTTAATTATCTTTAAGTAATATAAAATCCTAAATGTAGATTTATTCCTTTTAATGATTTATTTCAATCTAATTACAACCACCACCTGCGCCTTCTTTACCTTTCTTAGCCGGGCCTGCTACTTTAAGGACAGGTGATTTTGATTTTACTCCACCACTGTTACCGCTATTCATAATTTCACCAAAATCATATTTAGAATTCTCAAGGTTAAAATTAGCAGACATAACTTCATAATGTTTAACAATATTAGCTTCAATAAACTCATAATTCCCATGAACCAAAAAGAAGTTATTTATGCCAATTTGTTGTAAAATAAATCCTGCAAAAACCACTTCCTCTAAGGAGGATCCATAGATAATATTTATTGCATCTTTATTTAGAAAAGTATTGCAATTATTGTTTTTAGTCATGCTCAAAAAAGGGATATTAACAGCCCCTTCCAGATGGCCGGCTTCATATTCTAATGGGTTTCTTAAATCTACAAAAAAGTAGTTAAGAGAAGAATCCTTCACATAAAGGATATCGGCCAACATTTGGGGAGAGATGAAATGAGTTTGATTGTTGGCTACAGCCAAAGCTTGCTTTGGCGAAAGCACAAACCTTTTTTTAGGTTCAATATTACAAGAATTGACCGCTAAAGAAAGTACTGCAACTATGATAATTATGTATTTCATATTAGTTTAATTTAGTTGCAACCACCACCTGCAGCATCTTTTTTCTTTTTTGAAGCCGGGGCGGGAGCAGCAGTTTTATTTTCATTATTTCCATTATTTCCATTATTTTCGTCCACAACCGAAGATCCCACGAAGTAGGCACTTGCAGCTCGTCTGAAATTATATTTTACAAACTCAGCATTCACCGCAGTTTGTTTTGGGGCAGTAGGTCGAAGAATATTTTCAGCCCACAAATTCAATCCCCCTTGAAGAATATAGTTATTTTTGAACCCCATGCGTGTGCAAATCATCCATGCTTTTGATGCCAAATCGCTGCTATTTGAGAAAAATACATTAGTGTAGGTATTCTGATTTAACACCGGATTAAATTGGTCATCCAAAAGATTCTTTATTGGAATATTTATAGCGTTTGGAAGGCTATAAATCTCAAATTCTTTCTTTTCCCGAAGGTCGATTAATACGATTGATGGATCATTATTCATAATCCGTTTAGCCAATTCATCAGGTGTAATAAATTTATCGGCTTTTGCAGTCAAATCAACTAACTCACATGGAGTATATGTCTCATTTCTATACCTATTATTATCATCAAGGGTGAAAGCCCAAAATGAACCTATTAGAAGAATTGCAACTATAATAATTTCATTTCTTTTCATCTGTTATTATTTTATTCTTTTACATTATGTTCAGATGGAATACGCTATGATTTAAAAAAATATCAATCTTTCTGCCTGTCGCCTGCCTGAGAGTAAGTAGGGCAAACATGGAAAAGATTTATTAATCATGGCTATTTCATGTCTTTAAATTTAAAGTTTGTAATCTCTTTTTGAAGTCACTCTCTTTTGAATAATTGTAACTGCAAAGAAAGCCATAACGGCAATAATAGTGAGCAAAAACAGAAACAGTCCTTGGCTTATGCCCATCCAACTAGCAATATTCACTTTGCCCATTGCCCCACTATCTCTAATAGGTGCCCAAATTGCATCAAAGGTCACTGAGTAGAAAAACACGCCAACAATGGCTCCCCCCACAAAAATAATGGCATCTACTTTACCTGTAGCAGCAGCACAGATGCTGGTACCTGGGCAGAAACCTCCAATTATAAACCCTAAAGCCATAATGAACCCTCCAATTAAAGTTGGAATCCAAAAGGTTTGAGGATAATAGATTTCTTTTACATCTAAATAGCCATAATAGCTCAACAAATAGATTCCTATTCCGGCTGTAATGGCTGCTGAAAAGAATACTTTGAGAACGACAAAATCGTATCCATAAAATACTCCGGCTAATTTTCTAGTATTGGTGAATCCGGCAGCTTCCAGCAAAAAGCCAAAACCAATGCCTATAAAGAATCCAATGATAAGATTCGTTTCTTCACCAATGAGATTGAGTGGAAATAGAGGTCCCATATTCTTAATTGTTTATTAAATCCATAATTTTCTAAAGAAATAAGCGATCATATAACCGCCACCAAAAATAGCTATCAGTCCAATAAACCCAGAGAGCGAAAGCACACCCATCCCCGACATTACCATTCCAGAGGTACATCCGCGACCTAGTTGCGACCCAATGCCAAAAAAAACACCTCCTACACCGGCTGCTATTAATCTTGTTTTGTTAGTTATATGAGGAGGCTTACCGATTTCAGAGCCCAACCTACCAGCTATTGTGGCTGATATGATGGCGCCTACAATCACGCCAAGGACTTCAAAAACCAACCAAGTTTTTATAGGAAGGCTATCTGGCTTTTCAACATAACTCTTATAAAATGTCGCTTCTTTAGCATAGTTAGGAGCAATCACATTGACACCAGCCACTACTACTGACTTGAGTGACCCTGATGCACCTAATCCTTCTCCTGAGAAAAAATATGCGGCTATCATAAATAAACCAATAAGAAATCCAGCGAGATAAGGATTCATATATTGTTTTCTTCTTTCCATAAGTTCTTTATTTAAAGTATATTATAACTAGAGAATTGTCCGGCATAAACCATTATAAATCTGAAAGCTAAGCCTCCTAAAAGGATGAATAAGGCTGGTAGCCAAGAAGGAATATTAAAACGATTAAGTTCTAAAATTTCTAAAACAGCTGGAAAAACAAGTCCTAATCCCATAATACCTACCCAAAAGAAGGCCGTATATTGTCCTCCAAGGAAAAGACTGGCAGTATCAACTTGCACTTGCGATCCTGCTTTCATTCCCATAAATAGATGTATGATTAGAAAAATTTCTACCGCAATTAAAACCAAATCAAATTTGCTAAAAAGTATTTTCTCATGGTGATTTTTTGACATCCACATGAGTAAAGCAGCCCCTGTCGAAATACCACTTGTTAGGAATAAAGGTCCTAAGATTGCTGTATTCCATAATGGTCGAGCGTTAAAAGCACTCAGAAGGATACCTGTATAAACTCCCAATATCAACGATAAAACAATGGTTATGTAAGCCATAAGCTTTTGATATTTGGTTGCTAATTCGATAACCATTCGAACAATTTTAAATTTATTCGCCATCCCATCAATCCAGCTCAAAGTTTTTAATAACCTGCACTTTGGATTACGATCTGAAAGATAATTGATGATGTCTTTCATATAAATCAACGGCCATAGAATAGCTGGTATCATTATGAATGATAAAGTCCATGCTCCCCATGACATGGGAGATTCAATTCTAAAATTAAGTAAAAGTTGCCAAAAGTAGAGTTTGTGGTGCAAATCGGCAACGAGTAATAATAGACCTATGACAATAATCACTGGAGGGATTAAAGTGCTTACTTTTACAGTCATCACATATTTGTCGGCCTTTCCCATAAGGAAAAAGAAGTTGGCAAATATCAATATGGCTGCTGCTAAACCACCAAGAAAAAGGTAAATTGCTATAGGACCTCCCCATAATGTGAGGGTGGGATCGATATGTTCTATATGTCTTCCACTTACAAATAATTCTTCCATCATGACTTTAATTATTTAAGGAAATATAATTGCGGCTTAGTTCCGGCTTCTGGAGCTAAAACATACCATTCATTTTCTCTTAATGCAATAGAAACGGGACTTTTCTCGTCGTCGAGGTCACCAAAGATTAATGCAGTTGTAGGACAAACAGCAACGCAAGCCGTATCTTGTCCTTGAGCAACCCGATGGTCGCAAAAAGTACATTTATCGATATAACCTTCTGGATGTACATAACGTGCATTATAGGGACACGACACAATACAAGCACCGCAGCCTATGCATTCATCATGGGTTACTTTTACTATTCCACCTTCAATAACATGACTAGCTCCTGTAGGGCAAGTCCTTACACAAGGCGTATTGTCGCAGTGGTTGCATCGTTCTGATTTAAAGTGCATTTTCACAGTATCAGGATAAATTCCACTCACATTTTCCACAATCCAATCGCGACAAAAGCCAAATGGAACATCATTTTCTGTTTGACACGCTACGACGCAGTCGCCGCAACCTACACATTTGCGCGTGTCCATTGCCATTGCATATCTCATGATGCCACCTCCTTATTTTCTGGTTTCTCTAAAAGAAATGTTACAAAATTATTTCTCATACCTGTACCTCCCATAATTGGGTCTATTTTAATTTGTGTAATCAAAGGCATATCGTTAATTCCTTTTCCAAAAGCTCTGGAAAGCACGTTACGATTATGTCCAAAACCGTGAACCATATATACTGAATCGGGTCTAATTCTTTCGGTAATTCGAGCTGAGGTCGAAAACTCGCTTACAACACCATCTTGATTTTGTAGCCAAATTTCTGTTCCATTCTCTATCCCCCATAATTGGGCGGTTTTTGGATTTATCCAAACCGAATTTGTATCCATTAAATCAAATAAATATGGGTTATTTTGTGTTCTTCCAAAAGTATGCATGGGCGCTCTTCCATATACAAAATAATAATAACCAGGAGGCGCTGAATCATGCTTGGTGTATGTGGGTAACGGATTATATCCCTTTTCTGCAAAATCTGTTGAGTAAAGTTCAATCTTTCCAGTATTGGTATTAAACTCATAGGGTTCCCCTTCGGGAATGTAAATAAGATCACCGCTATCCATCGTTTTTACGCCGAGCAATTTCATTTCTTCGAGCGATGACCCAATTTGTTTAAACTGCCAATCTAAGACTTCTTCAAAATCTTTCCAAGGATAGTATTTATCTAAGCCTAATTTGAGGCCTATTTGTCGAGCTATCCACCAAGAAGGTTTTGAGTTGTATAGAGGTTCGGTGGCTGGCATTCTAAAGGCTACCTGAGCAACTCTGTTTTTTCCACTTCTAGAATAATCATATCGCTCCAGATAGGTCGACTCAGGCAATACAACATCCGCATAACCCGTCATTTCCATGGGCATGGTATCAACCACTACAATCAATTCCTGATTTTCCATGGCCTTAAATATTTTTTTTCTATCAGGAATAGAGTTGATAAAACTTGTTCCAGCAATGAACCATCCTTTTATTTGGTGCTCTTTAGGATAATCGGGTAAACTTGCGTCAACAAAAACATTCGTTACTCCTACAGATGCATTTTTATACTTGTCTTTTGTAATGTCTTTCCAAGTCCATTTGGGTTCGGGATATTCTACTGTTGGAAATTCGGGAATCGTTTTTCTAACACCAAGGTACATTCCTCCACGACGGCCATATGCGCCAAGAAGTGCGTTTATGATAGCGATGGCGCGCAATCTTTGAGTGTCGTCGCCATACCATGTTGTGTGGCGTCCGGGATGTATTACGGCTGCTGGAGCTGCTGCTGCCATTTCATGGGCCGATTTTTTTATCAACTCAGGATCTAAAGTGGTAATTCCTGAAGCCCATTCGGGAGTAAAGTTTTTAACATGTTCTTTAAGCTCCTCAAATCCAAATGCATACCTTTCTATATATTCCTTGTCGTAAATATTATCATAAATCAACACATGCATCCATGCTAGAAGTAAGGCCATGTCGGTTGAAGGTTTGATAGGTAACCAATGCGTAGCTTTTGAAGCAATGGTGCTCAACCTTGGATCAACTACAATTATTTTGGCGCCGTTATCGATGGCTATTGATACTTCTTGCACAAAACTGTTGTGCATATTCTCTCCAATATGATTTCCGATGAATATAATGCATTTTGAGTTTTGCATATCAGCCGGTTCAGGACTTCCAACTCCACTGCCAAAGGTGGCAAAAAAACCAGCTTCGCGTGGACCGGCGCATTGTGCATACGCTGGTTCTGCATGATTTTCATTACCAAAAGAAGAAAACAAATGCTCAAAATGCTTTGCAGGAGCACCATGTACAAATAAAGCCATGTGTTCAGGGCCATATTTTTTCTTGATTCCATTCATCTTTTTGGCAATGAAGTCAATAGCTTCATCCCATTCGGCTTCCCTAAAAGTTTGCTTACCGTCTTTATCGACATCCCGTATCAATGGCTTTTTCAAACGATCCTCATCATAATAGCTGCCAATGCCACCTGTGCCTCGTGGGCAAAGTTTTCCTCGGGCATGATGATCGTCGTTGTTGCCTATAATCTTTTTGATTTTCCCTTCCCCATCTTTATAAACCCAAGCTCCACATTTCCAAAAGCAAATTTCGCAATAGGTTGGGGTTCTGGTCCACTTGCTTTCCTCATCAGAATTTATTTCTGTTTTAGATTCTACTGCTTTCAGGACTTGACCAATTACAGAGCCTGCTACAGCGGTGCCAGCAGCAGTCATTCCTGTAATCTTAATAAATTGTCGTCTTGTTGTTTTCATATCCTAATACAATTATTTACTGTATTTCAATGCCATTATCCGATTTCGTTTCGCTGCAAATGTATTTAGAATGTCCTTAACAGCTATTTTATAAATGTTATTCTAATAACCTATTTTAACCTATTGGTATCCAACGAGTCTTATTTATTCACCTTTTTAAATAGCTAACTTAACTTACACGTTTACAGCACTTAGACTCTTAGTTAGAATTAATTTAAATTGATAATTTCCTTATCAATCACATAATTTATAATGATAAAAATCATTTTTCAATAGGCCTTGCCAATAACGAAACATTGTTGTCCGAAAAAAAAACCCTAAAATATGCTGAACCACCAGATCTATTTTGTCCCAACGGGATTTTTGCAATTT
>DZDC01000280.1 GCA_022736595.1 Draconibacterium orientale
GGGTGCATCCCAAATTGTCGCAGTCAAAAATAATTTAAATTTGGGCAATTAAATCTTATAGCTATGACTAAAGAAGAATATCTTTCGATTGCAGCCTCCAAGTATGATGAATTGCAATCCTTGAAAAGTATTGACAATTTTTATGATTACGAAAAGGAATTTGAAAAAATTTTCATTGACCTTGCCAGAACGGTTTTGGAAGAAAATTTGGGTAAGCCCTCCGCCGACAGGCGTAAAAAAAAACACTCACAAAGTTTGGATACATTGAGATAAACAATCAGCATGAGTTTAGCAACGGGATGAACGGTTTTCAAATTAGTCCATTACTACAGGAACTCATGGTATATTTCGGGCAGTTGGAATGTTACGAAAAATGTCCTGAAATTATAGAAAAGTCAGTTGGGGTAGCAGTCAGTCATTCTCAAGTACACAGGGTGACAGATACCTACGGAAAAGAACTTGGCAAAACAATTGCAAAGACAAGAACGCTTGCTCCGTTAAAACCAGATGAGGTATTGTATGGGCAGACGGATGGCTCTATGTTGTTTACCAGGGATGATGGTTGGAAAGAAGTAAAAGTGGGCAGGATATTTAAGAGTTCTGATTGTATCGCCCCTAACGAAGAACAAAGCTGGATAAGGCATTCACAGTATTTAGCCTGTTTAGAAACCAGTAAAACCTTTACTCCGAAGATGGAGCAAATAATAGAATCCTACGGCAGTATAAAACAACGGATGGTGTTTATAAATGATGGTGCCACCTGGATAAGGCAGTGGATAGAAGATGCTTATCCTGATGCCATTTCTATCTTAGATTTTTGGCATGCCTTAGAATATTTATACTTGTTTGCCAATAGTTTTTTTGTGGATAAAGCGAAAGCAAAGAAATGGGCAGAAAAACAGAAGCAAAGATTGCTTGCCAGTAAAGTAAAACAAGTAATTGGGGATATTAAAAAATTAGCCCCGGACAATGAACAGGCTAAACAAGTCATTGCCTACTATGAAGTTAATATCAACAGAATGGATTACAAATATTACAAAACAATAGGTGCAGGCATTATCGGTTCCGGGGCAATCGAATCGGCACACAGAACAGTAGTACAAAAAAGAATGAAACTCTCTGGCCAAAGATGGAGTGTAGAAGGAGCACAAAATATGCTAAACCTTAGGGTTACTTATATGAACGAAACGTGGGATAATGTTATTAGCCTAACTAAAAACAACTTTAAAAAACAAAAACTAAAGCCTACTGGGTAGGTGCGACAATTTGGG
>DZDC01000135.1 GCA_022736595.1 Draconibacterium orientale
AACTTAATAAATATCATAAATTACATATTTGTAATTATTATAAATTTGCAATGTTTTTAAATATTAAAATAACATGGGTTCTAGTACCGAAAATTTCATTCAAATTTTGAAAAATGCAGGCGTAAAACCCAGCATTCAAAGAATTAAGATTTATGATTTTCTATGGAACAATCGCACTCACCCTACCATTGATTCTATTTTTCAAGTGCTTGTTAATGAGATACCAACACTTTCAAAGACCACTGTTTATAACACCATGAAACTTTTTATGGAACATCAGTTGGTTCGCATGGTCACCATCGACGAAAGTGAAGCTCGTTTTGATGTGGTTACTCAATTTCATGGACATTTTAAATGTGAAGTTTGCGGCAAGTTAATGGATGTTGAAATTGAAAATCCAGTGTTGGTAAATCAAGCCAAATTAGATTTTGAAGTTTCAGAAGCTCATTATTATCTAAAAGGTATATGTAACGAATGTAATAACAACTAACATATTAAATATTAATAATTTACAAATTTAAACTTAAAAAAATGCAAAACTTAATTGGAAAAAAAGCCCCAAATTTTTCTGCAACAGCGGTAGTAAACGGTGGCGAAATGGTCGAAAACTTCTCATTGGAACAATTCATCGGCAAAAAGCACGTGGTATTCTTCTTTTACCCTCTCGATTTTACTTTTGTTTGTCCTACTGAAATCATTGCTTTTCAAGACAAAATGGGAGAATTTGACAAGCGTAACGTTGCCGTAGTGGGATGTTCTGTGGATTCAGAATTTTCACATTGGGCATGGTTAAATACCGAATTAAAAAACGGTGGAATTAAAGGAGTAAAGTATCCATTAGTATCGGATTTGAGTAAAACCATTTCAGAAAACTACGGTGTATTGGCAGGTGAATACGATTACGATGAGAACAACAATGGAGTTTTTGTGGGTGCACCTGTAGCCTACCGTGGACTTTTCCTAATAGACAAAGAAGGAATAATTCGTCATCAAGTAATCAATGACTTACCTTTAGGACGCAGCGTTGATGAGACCTTGCGCATGGTGGATGCCCTTCAACATTTTGAGCAATATGGCGAAGTTTGTCCTGCCAACTGGCATGCTGGCGACGAAGCTATGAAAGCTACTGCCGAAGGAGTTGCCGAATATTTAGGTAAGAAAGCTTAATAATATCGTACATTTACAAAATTAACCTTAAACCAATCAACCTATGAAAATCAACAGATATCAAGACATTTCAGAAATCGATCGCGAAGCAAAACGCGACTATATCGACCGTCATTCAGCCTTTGTGCATTGCGAAAACACTGCGGTTGCAGGTGAAAAATTCAAAGTAAAAGTTCAAGTGGGTGATCAATATAAACATCCCGATGACTTTGACCATTTTATTAAATGGGTTCAATTATGGGATGGAGAACGCTTTTTAGGTGAAGCCAGCTTTGCCGCTGGCGCAATGGGCAGCGCTCCTGCTAATCTGGAGGTTGACTTCTATATTGTACCTACAAAAAGCATGAAACTCATGGCCCACGCCTATTGCACCAAACATGGTTTATGGCAAAGTGATGAAGTGACTGTAGAAGTGAACTAAAATTACCTATAGGTTAAAGAGGTTGTTCTTTTAAAGTAGGACAACCTTTTTTTTTGTTAAGAAAATCAATAAAAATCAATCTTTGGATTGAAGATAAAAAGCAATTCTTGTAAACCATAATTTTATTGATCATTTTAAAAATTTACATGTATTTATTAGGTTAGATAGATAATTTACTTAAATTTACACCATTAAATCTATAACAAAACATAAATTTCAACTATATGATTAACAAGAAATTAGAAAATGAGCTCAATAAGCAGATGAATGCTGAATTATATTCTGCTTACTTATATTTATCCATGGGCGCCTATTTATCAAAACAAAATTTAAATGGATTTTCGCATTGGATGCAAATTCAATTTCAAGAAGAGCAATCGCATGCCATGAAGTTATTTCAATATATCCTTGATAGAGGCGGTGAAGTGAAACTCGAAAAAATAGAAAAACCAAAAACCACCTGGGAAGGCATTGTGGACGTATTTGACAATATTGTGAAGCATGAAAGTAAAATTACTAGCATGATTAATAGCTTGGTAGATGTAGCCATGACCGAAAAAGACCATGCTACAGTAGCAATGATGCAATGGTATGTTTCTGAACAAGTGGAGGAAGAAGCAAGTGTTTCATTACTTTATGATCAACTGAAGCTTATTGAAGGCAAAGGTCCAGGTTTATTCATGCTTGATAGAGAAGCAAATCAAAGGGTGTTTACACCTGCTCCCACAAAATAAATTACAGATTGATGGCTAATTTTAATGTAAATTATTTGGGATTACACCTCCGCAATCCAATTATAATTGCTAGCAGCGGTTTGACCAATAGTGTTGAAAAAAACATTGATCTATTCGAAAAAGGAGCTGGAGCTATAGTACTTAAATCTCTATTTGAAGAGCAAATATTGGCAGAATCGGCCCATAATATTTCCTTAGACCAGAGCTATGGTTATGATGTACATGACTATATCAGTAATACCCTTAGAAATGTTCGAATAAGCGATTACTTGCGTTTAATCAAAGAAACTAAGTTGGCTGTTGACATCCCTGTGATAGCAAGCATTAATTGTGTCACTGACCGCGAGTGGGTTGAATTTACTCAACAAATCGAAGACGCTGGAGCTGATGCATTGGAAATTAACATTGGTATTTTACCTTCAAATCACAACATTTCCAGCGAACAAAACGAACAAAACTATTTCAATATTCTGAAAAAAGTAAGAAGAAATACTAAATTACCCGTGGCTGTAAAACTTAGTAATTACAGTGCAGGCTTGGCACATCTTATCAAAAAACTAAGCTGGACCGGATATGTGGATGGTTTTGTGCTTTTTAATCGGTATTATCGACCCAATTTGGATATTGAAACCATGAAGGTAACTTCTAGTGATTTATTTTCAAATTCGAGTGATATCAGCGAAAGTTTGCGTTGGGTGGCAATCATGAGCAAAGCGATTGAATTACCTATTTCAGCCACCACAGGAGTTCATTCTGGAGCAGACGTTATTAAGCAAATTTTGGCTGGAGCTAACAGTGTACAAATCGCATCCGCAATATATAAAAATGGATCAAGTCATATTCAAACCATGCTCAAAGACATGGAGTCATGGATGGATCGTAAATCATACAAAAATCTGGATGAGTTTAGAGGAAAAATGTCATTTGACGTTAATTCAAATACTGTTGCCTTTGAGCGCATACAGTTTATGAAACATTTTGGAACAATTGAATAATAAATCGATAAACAAAATATGGAAGAATTAAATGCAGTTATTACACAAGTAATTCAAGTATCCCCCACCATGAAAGTGTTTCGGATAGCTCCTTTGGGATGGGAATTACCCGATTTTAAAGCCGGTCAATTTGTAGCAATTTTTCTACCTGGCTCAGCGCATCGTTGTGCTGAAGCCACTGAAGAATTTGAAAAAATGGATTCCGACAAAATGATTAAAAGAGCGTATAGTATTGCTAGCAGCTCTAAAACCAAGGAATTTTTAGAATTTTACATTACTTTGGTTCATTCAGGAAGTCTTACCCCTCGCCTTTTTGATTTGAAAATTGGTGATAAAGTAGGTATCGGAACCAAGTTTGTAGGAATGTTCACACTAGACCAAATACCTGAAGATAAGAATGTTGTGTTAGTGGCTACAGGTACTGGAGTTGCGCCATACATGAGTATGCTTCGCACCAGTGCCTTACAGCGTAAAGGTAATATTGCTGTGGTGCATGGAGCTAGTAATTCATGGGATTTGGGATACAGTTCTGAGCTAAACCTCCTCCAAACGCTTACCACACATTTCAAATACCTGCCCACCATTACCGAACCTCAAAAAGAAATGACTCCTTGGAACGGGCACGTCGATTTTATTCAAGATATGTGGAATGCTGGAGTAGTTGAAAAACTATGGGGTTTTAAACCCATGCCTGAAAATACTCACATTTTCCTTTGTGGAAATCCTAGAATGATTGGCGAGTTGACTCATGCTCTTGAAAAAGATGGCTTTAGCGAATGGAACAGAAACAAAAATCCTGACGGACAAATTCATATCGAAAAGTTCTAGCTTTCAGTTAGTAAAGTATTGAAAGCCACCCATCGGTGGCTTTTTTTTAACTTCTTAAATAACCGATCCATGTCAAAACAGCGAATCTATAACCGACTTGAGAATCTATTGAATGAAGGTTTTAGTTTTAACAGAAATTACTATTTCCAAAGTGCATTTGAACTGATCAGACCTAATATTTTGTTATTGGCCATTTTTACTGCCCTCTATATGGGGATTGCAATATTAATGTTGCAAAACCCAAAGTTTGGTCCATGGATTCAAATGCTTATCAATGGCCCCATTTCAGCTGGATATTATTTAGTAATGCATCGAATATTTCAAAAGCAACCGCTAAGTTTTGAAAATTTCTTTGAAGGCTTTAAAATATTTTTACCGGTTTTAATGGTATCAATAGTGGTTAATCTAATCACAACCATTGGGTTTGTACTATTGATAATTCCTGGATTGGCCTTTGCGCTCCTCTTTCTTTTTAGTATGCCCTTAGTCGTTTTTGGAAATTTAGATTACTTTTCTGCCATGGAAGTGAGCAGAAAAATAGTAATGAGAAACTTTGGAGAATTTGTGATTTTGGGTCTGGTTATCACTCTAATTAATGTAATTGGGCTATTAATGTTCGCAATTGGAGTTTTAGTAACTATACCTCTAAGTTATGCAATTATTTTTTTGGTATATAAAGATCTTATAGGTCTTGAGGATTCTGAAAATAATGAAAAAGATTTTAGTTATTTTAGATAAAACTCAGCCCATGACTAAGGATGAATTGTATATGTTACGCTGCCTTGAGCTTGCTCAAAAAGGAAAAACCCACGTAAAACCTAACCCCATGGTGGGCTGTGTAATTGTCAAGGAAGAAAAAATCATTGGTGAAGGCTACCACCGAAAATACGGAGAAGCCCATGCCGAAGTGAATGCAATTAATTCAGTGACTGACGTTGAATTACTTAAATCCAGCACTTTATACGTAAATTTAGAGCCCTGCGCGCATCATGGCAAAACGCCCCCCTGTAGCGATTTAATTATCAGAATGGGAATTCCAAAGGTGGTAATTGGATGCATAGATAGCTTTAGCAAAGTGGCGGGCAAAGGCATTGAAAAAATGCAAAAGTCAGGAATTGAGGTTATTGTAGGCGTTTTAGAGTTGGAGAGCAGAAATCTTAACCGGGCTTTTTTTACATTTCACGAAAAAAAACGACCTTATATCATATTGAAGTGGGCTCAAACTTTGGACGGTTTTATGGATGTTGTACGTAAGCCCGAAGATCCAATTGGTGTCAATTGGATTACTCATCCCAATTTAAAAATGCCTGTACATAAATGGCGAAGTGAAGAAATGGCCATTATGGTGGGTGCAGGAACCGCCATTAATGACAACCCTCAACTCGATACTCGTGAATGGTTTGGTAAAAATCCTTTGCGTATTCTTTTTAGTGAGGCTGAGAAAATTGGCAGCCATTTTAATCTTTTGGATGGAAGTACTCCTACCCTTATTTTTACCAACAAACCCCTACCTTTCGAACTTAATAAA